>NZ_JBHFLL010000134.1:0-2771 GCF_041928595.1 Microcystis sp. BLCC-F209 | reverse complement strand
TTTACAGAGTTTTATGTGTCAACATATCAGCTATGTACACTGGTTTAGGAAAATTGTCTATTCAATCTGAAAAATGGCGTTCTGGGGTTGTCATGTTCTTAAATGTAAAGTTTTGTTACGAGATTCAACATTTCTGGCTTTTTCCATGTCCTTTCACACTAGCATATATTTCGTAAACGATGCTCATATTTAACAGTAAAGCCGTCGTAGAACGACGGGGTTTCAGACCCAAATTTTCGATGATCTATATTCTATTTGACTGGAGAACCCCTTATCATGTTTGATCGAGATAGTATCCGTGGTTTTTCTGCCCTAATCACCCTTGTGGGAGTCGCTTCTAGTTTGGGTTTTAGCTTCAACGCACCGGCTTTCTCCCAAGCTACCTCTAACAATTTACCGTTACTCTTAGCCCAAAAAAGCGAAAAGGTGCGAGTAGCGGTTTTAGACTTCGATTATAGCGGTCTCAGTAATCCCCAGTGGTTAACATTTCTCAATGGTGGAGCCAGTGGTGTCAGTGATATTCTCGTCAACAAATTAGTGGAAAGTGGTCGCTATACAGTCATTGAGCGCAGTCGCATTGATGCCGTCCTCAGAGAACAGAATTTGGGTGCTTCGGGACGTGTAGATGCCGCTACCGCCGCTCAAATCGGGCAAATTTTGGGGGTAGATGTGGTGATTATCGGTTCGATTACCCAATTCGATTTACAAAAAAAACAATCCGGTGGCTCGTTTATTATTTTTAGCACCGCCAAGACAGAAACCGATGCTTTTGTCAAGTTAAATGTCCGGGCAATTAATACCACCACGGCCGAAATTATTACCACCGCTCAGGGAGATGGTACTGCCAATCAATCCGATGGTTCAACCGTGGTTTTAGGAGTTGGGGGTGGTTCCCAAACCTCCAACGAAGGGAAATTACTCAGTATTGCCACGGATAAGGCAGTGGCGCAGGTGGTGGATAATCTCAATGATAAAGCCGACCAAATCGCCGCTACACCTCGCTCGCTCCCGACTGTCACCGCTTTAGTGGCTGCCGTGGCGGGAAATCAGGTAATTCTCAATAAAGGTACGGGAGAAGGCTATCGTGTCGGTTTACGCATTTCCATCGAACGGACGACTCAAACGGTCAAGGATCCGCAAACGGGTAAGGTTATCCGTCAGATTACTCAACCGATTGGCACTCTCGAAATTGTCGAAGCTGATGGTCAATCTAGCGTCGGTCGCATTATTACCGGTAATGGTTTTAAAATCGGTGATTTAGCTAAACCGATTCGTTAACCTGGAATTATGAATTATGAATTATGAATTATGAATTGGGGAGGTGGGGAAGTGGGAAGATCGGTAAACTTAAAACTCAAGTCTGATCACTGATCACTGATTACTGATTAAGTGAACACTCACGAAAATTTGAAGTTATGTAAAGCGAACCTGGGGGTCAGGTAAGACAACCGATAAAATTTATGATTGGAATCCCTTGGATATTCCCTAGACCAGAGCGATTAACGAAAACTATCAAACAATGGTACAAGATCAAAAACCCACGGTGATCATTACTGGGACAACTTCTGGAGTCGGTCTCTACGCCGCTAAATCCCTTGCTCAAAGAGGTTGGTTTGTGGTTATGGCCTGTCGGGATATCCCGAAAATGGAACAGGCTGCCAAGGAATTGAACATTCCCCGGGATAACTACTCTATTGAATTTATCGACCTCGGTTCCCTCGATAGCGTCCGGCGCTTCGTTAAAAATTTCCGGGCCTTGGGCCGCTCTCTAACCGCTTTAGTCTGCAATGCCGCTATCTATCTGCCTTTGCTCAAAGAACCCTTAAGAAGTCCCGACGGTTATGAATTGAGCATGGCCACCAATCATTTAGGTCATTTCCTGCTCTCGAATTTGCTCTTGGAAGATCTAAAAAATTCCCCTTCTCCCGACCGCCGTTTAGTCATTCTCGGCACTGTCACCCATAATCCCGATGAATTAGGCGGTAAAATTCCTCCTCGTCCCGATTTGGGCGATTTGGAAGGGTTTGCCAAGGGTTTCAAAGAGCCGATTACTATGGCCGACGGCAAAAAATTTGAATCGGTCAAAGCCTACAAAGATAGTAAGGTTTGTAATGTTCTCACCATGCGGGAACTGCACAAACGCTATCACGAATCTACCGGAATTACTTTTACTTCCCTCTATCCGGGTTGTGTGGCCGATACACCCCTTTTCCGCAATCATTACCCCTTTTTCCAGCAGTTTTTCCCCTGGTTCCAGAAAAATATCACCGGTGGCTATGTTTCCCAAGAATTAGCTGGGGAAAGAGTGGCCATGGTGGTGGCTGACCCCGAATACCGTCAATCTGGTGCTTACTGGAGTTGGGGCAACCGTCAGAAAAAAGAGGGTAAATCTTTTGTGCAAAGGGTTTCTCCTCAAGCTCGCGACGAGGAAAGAGGCGAAAAAATGTGGGAATACAGCGCTAAATTAGTCGGATTAGCTTAAATTCCGATTTTGAACCTAAAAAAGGACACAAGGTAACTTGTGTCCTTGTGGAAACGGGGAGTGCTGGGACAGGGAGAAACAGTCCATAACTGGGTTTTTAAAGTTTGATTGGCAGTTAATGATATTATTAAAAACGGATTTGGTATTAGGCTCTCTTGGATTTGGTGGGTAAAATGTATTCTAAGATACATTCCTTAAGAGCGAGGGAGTGGAAGGAACCACAGAGACACAGAGGACACAAAGATCGATCCTATGTAAGTTAAACTTATCACACAGAACCTAGAAGAGC
>NZ_JBHFLL010000133.1:0-4989 GCF_041928595.1 Microcystis sp. BLCC-F209 | reverse complement strand
TTTTATGGGCAGATATTTTAAAACTGTCTCTTGAAGCTAATTATGATGATTATCTTGAAAAAAAATGATAATTAGACAGAAGTTCTCTTGTTCACATAGAGAACTTTATCTTCTTTTGTTTTCAAAATGAGAATTGCTGATTTGTGCCGCTTTGGGTTGACAATTTGGTCAGGGTGGGTTAGGATACTACGAGTTAACAGTAAATCCGTCTATGGCTGACTTCCAACTGACCACTCCTGTCGCCTTCCTGATTTTCAATCGACCTGATACGACGGCGAGGGTATTTGAAGCTATCCGTCAGGCTAAACCACCCAAGTTATTAGTGGTTGCCGATGGTCCACGTCCCGATAGACCAGATGATATTGAAAAGTGTAAGGCGGCTCGTGCTATTATCGAGGGTGTGGATTGGGATTGTGAGGTGTTGAAGAACTATTCTGATTTAAATTTAGGTTGTAGGAAGCGGGTATCAAGTGGCTTAGATTGGGTTTTTGAGATGGTTGAAGAGGCGATTATTCTTGAGGATGATTGTGTACCCGACCCGACCTTTTTTCGATTTTGCGAGGAACTGTTAGAATACTATAGACATGACCAGCGAATCACGGTGATATCGGGAAATAATTTTCAGTTGGGCAAAAAACGCACAGACTACAGCTATTACTTTTCCCGTTATAATCATTGCTGGGGTTGGGCGACTTGGCGACGAGCATGGCAGTATTATGATGGTGAAATGAAACATTGGCCACAAGTGAGAGATGGTGATTGGTTGACCGCCATTTTAGAAGAAACTCAGGCTGTCAAATACTGGACTAAGATTTTTCAAACTACTTATGATAATAAAAATGATAGCTGGGCTTATCGATGGACATTTTCCTGTTGGATTCAGAATGGTCTAACTATCCTTCCTAATGTAAATTTAGTTAGTAATATTGGTTTTCGTGAAGATGCTACTCATACAATTGGTAGTAAAAGTAGATTGGCAAATCTTCCTGTTAAAGAAATGAATTTTCCGTTAAAACATCCTCCATTTTTGATTAGAGATGAAGCTGCAGATAGTTATACACAAAAAAACATCTTTCAAAGAAATAGAATCGTTACCTTTACAGAAAAGTTACGAAATAAGTTACAATTATGGAATTAAGTAGGTAGGCACAATTATTTGTAGGATGGGTTAGCGGTAGCGTAACCCATGCGGGCGTTGGGTTTCATACTTCAACCCAACCTACGTTCATCTATTTGTAGGATGGGTTAGCGGTAGCGTAACCCATGCGGGCGTTGGGTTTCATACTTCAACCCAACCTACGTTCATGTTATATTTAATTCCACCCACCTACTTATCTAGAACTGTTTGAGTTGAGAAAAAGCTCCGATAATTTGACCGAGGCTAATACCACCATCATTAGTGGGAACAGTTTGCTGCCAGTAGGGTTGAAATCCCGAAGCTTGTAGGCGATTAATTGTTCTTTCCGTCAGATAACGATTTTGAAAACAGCCTCCCGTCAGGAGAATTTTTTCTCTACCTATTTTGTGTGCAATTTCTACAATAATCTCACATAAACTATTATGAAATTTAGCGGCAATTATGCCGATTTGTACTTGTTTTTCTAAATCTTCAACAACTCCTAAAATTATCTGATTCCAATCAATAACTATGGGGGAGTCGGCGGACAAAGAAAAATGATAATATTCCTCCGTTTTAATGCTCTCAAGGGCAAATTCTAGCTGCATTGCTGCTTGTCCCTCAAAACTTAATTGATAACATAAACCTAGAATCGCCGCCACACCATCAAACAAACGCCCGACACTAGAAGTTAAAGGACAATTAATTTTTTTGGTTAACATTTGCCTAAAAATAGACCATTCCTGTTCACTAAAAGCTGATTTTATCCTATCAGTATTTTCCATAACTTCTAGTAATCCTAAAGCCACTCGTCTGGGTTCTTTAACTGCTTTTTCTCCTCCAGGTAATGGCCAGGTTTTAAAATGGGCGATTCGCTGCCAAGAATCGGCAGCAATATGGATAAATTCTCCCCCCCAAATTGTGCCGTCTAAACCGTATCCTGTTCCATCCCAAGCAACCCCTAAAACCGGAGGTTGTAGCTGATGCTCTGCCATGCAGGATAAAACGTGAGCGTAATGGTGTTGAATGGGAATAACGGGCAAATTTAAGCTATAAGCGTACTTGGTTGCTAGATATTCAGGATGAGCATCACAGGCAATAACTTCGGGTGCAAACTCGTATAATTTTTTTAAACTATCGAGGATATTTTTAAAATGATTGACGGCATTAACTGTATCTAAATCGCCGATATGTTGACTAATAAAAACTTGATTTTTTTGGTAGATAGCCACGGTATTTTTAAAATAACTTCCCACGGCCAGAATCGGGGGAAAATCTCCCTCATTAACTTTAACTGGAAAGGGAGCATATCCCCGCGCACGGCGCAAAATCATCGCTTTTCCCGCCATTTCCCTGATAATAGAGTCATCCACTGGTCGAAGGATGGGACGATTATGAACTAGAAATAAATCGGCGATTTTTCCTAATTTTTCTAAAGCTTCTTTTTCCTCAATACAGATAGGTTCATCGGCTAGATTACCACTGGTTGCTACAACAGGAAAGCCTAATTCTGCCAATAAAAGATGATGTAGGGGAGTATAGGGTAACATGACTCCTAGGTAGGGATTACCCGGAGAAACGGCAGCAGAAAGATAATTTTTTCGCTGTTTAATCAGGACAATTGCCGCAGCAGGAGACTGCAATAATTGCGATTCTAAAGAAGATACATAACCGTGGTTTTTCACTAACTCAAGATTAGGATACATCACGGCAAAAGGTTTATCTGGTCGCTGTTTACGTTGTCGCAATTTTTGCACTGCTTCCGTATTTCTTGCATCGACAACTAGGTGAAATCCTCCTAATCCTTTGATCGCTATAATTTTTCCCTGTTTAATTGCTCGAGCGGTGGCGATTAAAGCTTGATCTTTTTCCGCTAATACAGAGCCTTGACTATCTAAAATACTAATTTGGGGTCCGCAACGAGGACAGGCATTCGGTTGGGCATGAAAACGGCGATCCAGAGGGTTTTCGTATTCCCTTTGACATTCGGGACACTGATTAAAACCCCTCATAGTTGTGGCACTCCGATCATAGGGTAAACTCTCGATAATACTGTAGCGAGGACCGCAGTTAGTGCAGTTAGTAAAAGGATAGCGATAACGACGATTATTGGGGTCAAAAATATCGGCTAAACAATCGGGACAAGTGGCTAAATCGGGCAGAACAATTGTATTTTTTTCACCGCCGCTACTGTGACGTATGCTAAAGTTTTGATAACCGATGGGATTTAACCATTGAGTCTCAATATTTTCAATTAGCGATCGAGGTGGTTTTTCTAAAGATAATCGAGTCAAAAAAGTTTCTAGTTTGTCTCGATTGCCCTCGACTTCAATAAAAACTCCCGCTGCTGTATTATTCACCCAACCAGTTAGGTTTAATTCCGTTGCTAATCGATAAACAAAAGGACGAAAACCGACTCCTTGTACTGCTCCGCGCACAATTAAAGCTAATCGCTGATCCGATTGAATGCTCTGATTATTCATAAATAATTTAACGGGGAAATCATCAAATTCATCCCTGATTACTTTTCCCGTTATACTAAACTTTCACTAATCACCCGACAGCATTCTTCCACACTTGCCCTTTTTTCCATAGCTATCACTAAAGCTTGATAGGCAGTCTGTTGTTTTTCTAAAAGAGTTTTTGCCTGTAATAAACTCCAGCGCTCTTTTTGGGCATAATTATTCTCAGGAACCCCCGCTAATTTTAAGGCCGATTGCAGATAAAATCGATCGCTTTCTCCCCCTGCCGCTTTACCATAAACTAAGGTTTCGGCAGCAATTCCCGCCATCCACACCGTAGAAATTCGCTCTAAAAAAGCAGGAAAATCGGTAAAATTCTTGACTTTTTGCTCTAAATCTGCTAGGTCAAATTGAACACCGCCGACTCCCTCCTGGCCTTGACGAAAGGCTTCCCAGGCGGTCAAACTATAACTGGCGATCGGAATGCCCAAAATATAAGCGGTGAGAAAATGTCCGGCTTCGTGGTAAATAACTCTTTGACGGTGTTTACTAGGAGAAAGAGCATCCAGTAGTAAAGTCACGCCCCGGTTATTAAAGGTGAGAGTATCAACGGTAACTAATCCCAAGAGGCTAAAAGTAGCCAAAGCGGGGACAAAAGGCGAAATAGACAGCAAAGGGGTGACAAATACGGAAAGAGTGATCGAAAAAACGGTAATCGCGATCAGATTTAAAGCTGTCTGTTCCATAAAAATTAATAAAAATATACAAATGCTTAATACTATGTTACATTGCCTAGTTTTATTTTCCCCGAATCAACCAACCAATTACCCCACCCACAAAAGCAGTCACATCCATACCTCCCCAATTTTTTCAGCTAAATCGGGAATTTTTCCCACGGATGCCTCGATGAGTTTCACTCTTTCATTTAAACCCGTGATTTTTGCGTCTAAAGTCCTGATTTCTCCCTTAATTTCCGTCTGTCCTATCTCTAAGACCTGAATTTCTCTTTTGATCTCTCCGATGCTATTCTCGATCGCTTTTTGTCCATTCTCCAGAGAGGTTAAACGAGTTTCGATCGCTTTTTGTCCATTGATAATCAGATTTTCTAACCTTTTTAGGTCATTTTCCGTAAAAGCCGTCATCAGCTAAACTCCTAATAGATTAATTTTTTCTCGTCTTGAGATTGAGTCGATCGTTGACTAATTTAATTATGGAGTCAAAATCAAGCTGTTACCCATTGATAGTTCTAGGTTCGACGCAGCAATAGGGATTTAGGGTGATAGGCAAATTTCCCCCACTTCCCCCATCTCCCCACTGATAATTCATAATTCATAATTTATAATTCATAATTCCCCACCTCCCCTTTACCATAAATAAACATTATTGTTTTCCTGTATAGATAACTTTTAT
>NZ_JBHFLL010000132.1:0-11830 GCF_041928595.1 Microcystis sp. BLCC-F209 | reverse complement strand
AGCAAATGGAGAGAATTCTTGTCCATTAAGAAATGTTACAAATTACATGGGTACATTAAGAAAAGTTAAGGGGGTGCATCCATTGATGGATAAGGGTTTTCGGCTATTATAGTATATATGTATGGGGGAAGTTCAGGTATAAGGTGTGGGCAAGAGGCATGACAATTTGTCAGCTTTCCTTCCCTGGAGAGGACTTTTAGAGAATGATAGTTGTTGTCCCACTGATTCGCGATCCTCTCATATTCCAAGGATTTGCTCCCACCCACGAAATTCAGTTTTACCTGAGCAGTTTACCTGACTATAGTCCCAGAATTGCCCTGGCTATTCGCCTGCACTGGGGTATTGAAAATTCCTGACATTGGACGCTCAATGTCACTTTTGGGGAAGATGCTTGTCGTGTCCGCTCTCGGCAGGTCCCAGACAATCTGGGACTGGTGCGGCGTTTTGCTGTCAATACCCTCAACCGAGAATCTACCTTCAAGCGCAGCCTCAGGCAGAAGTCAAAGCGGGCAGCGATGGATAATGATACTAAATCTGGTTATTAAAAACTGATTATTTATTCCCCTTTGCATGAGTGCCTCTCCGCATAACTAGCCTGTACTCAACGGATTTAGTATGATTATATGCTTACCCTGCTGGTGGCTGGCTTACCTGCTTGCACTCAAGAGCTACAATCTAGCTGTCAATAGGTTTTGAGATGCGCTGACCCTGCTTATCACCCTATCACCCTATCTCCTGTCCCCTGTCTCCTGACAGTTTTTAAATATTTTTCCACATCAGCAAAGAGCGAGTTTGAAAGCCGAGATTTTGGTAGAGATTGAGAGCATTGTCGTTATTGATGAAAACTTGTAAACCGATGTGGGTTTGTCCGCGACTTTTTGCCCAATCCTTAGCTTCATCGATGAGTGCGCTGGCGATACCTTGGCGACGATGCTGGGGATCGACGTAAATTAGGAAAATATGACCATAGCGATCGCCTGTCACCTGATCGACGGCGCTCCCCATCCAGAGACAAGCGATCGCCGTTTGTTGTGCTTCGACGATCCACAGGGGAGTATCGAGGCCAAAAAACTGTCTGACTGTATCAGCTAGATGGGAGAGGTTTTTTTGTTCGGGAAAAAATTCTTCATAGGTTCGGGTCAGAAAATTAATGAGTAGATAGCGATCGCCCGCTTTTCCCAGTCGCAGCCGATAATTTTCGGGAAGGTTAGCCATGCCAAGGATAAGAGAAAATTATGCCCAGGGATGGCTCGATCGGAGCGGGTGCCGCTAAATCTGCCGGTAAAAAAATCCGGATGCCAGTAGCAGCCAGAGCCACTAAAAACACTAAGATAGTCAGGAGCGGGGCGATATATTGCCGGAAAAAAGCCATAATTATTTGATCTCTAAACTGCTGTTCTTTCTATTTTAGGGATTGCGGAGATATCAGCAATTTTTTTTCCTAAAAATTCGTCTAAAAAAAAGTGACCGGCATACCGATCACCAAAAACCGACAACTAGACTATGACTAAACACCGATTAAATCTAACGAAGGTGCAAATAGGCCGCCTCCGCCTCCAATTGACGCACTAGAGCCTCATTTCCCTGCGCTCTAGCTACTTCCAGTCGGTGTTGTAAATTTCTGCGGAGTGTTTCTCTATGAGCGACGGTGGCCTGTGTTAGGACTTGCTGACGATTTTTGTTCATGATGGACAGACTTTTGAGCGACTTCACTTACCTTATATCTAAATCATAACATTCTCCTTGGTAAACTGTATCTTTAGTTACTGAATTTAGCGTTAAGATTTATTAACAGTGTTGGCCACCCTAGGGACAAGTCGATGACGGAAAAGGCAATAATAACCCTTACTAGCGATTTTGGACTACAGGACGGTTATGTGGGGATTATCAAGGGAGTAATCGCAGGAATTGCCCCCCATGCTCGCACGATCGACCTGAATCATCAAATTTCGCCCCAAGACCTTTACGCTGGTCGTTTTATTCTCCTGAATGCCTATCAATATTTTCCCCAAGGCACTATTCATCTGGCAGTTATAGATCCGGGGGTAGGAAGCAAAAGACGCGGGGTAGGGATTCGTTTTGCCGGTGGTTATTTAGTCGGGCCAGATAATGGTTTATTTAGTGGCATTTTAAGCCAATCTCCCGCTATATCTGCCGTTAATCTCAATAATTCTTCCTATTGGCGCACCCCTAACCCTAGCACTACTTTTCACGGTCGTGATATTTTTGCTGCTGTGGCCGCTTATTTAGCCCGGGGAGTACCCCTAGAAATGTTAGGTGAGATTATTGATCCCGATAGCTTGCAACAATTAGCGATCGCTGTTCCGCAAATCGAGGAAGATAAAATTAGGGGTCAAATTCAATATATTGACATTTTCGGCAATTTAATCAGCAATATTGCCGATTATCTCCTAGAAGGAAAAAATTGGTCGGTGCAGTTAGGACCAAACATTATCCCCGCAAAAAACACCTACAGTGATGTTGCTTCGGGGGAAATAGTCGCTTTTATCGGTAGTCACGGGGGGTTAGAAATTGCCGTCAATAGTGGCAGCGCTCAAAAGCAATTACACCTAAATATTGGCGATGCGATCGAGGTTAGAATAGATAGGAGTCAGTGATCAAAACTGATAACTGATAACTGATAACTGATAACTGATAGAGCCTTTTAATCAATTATCATACTAATATCTAACCAAGTAGAACGGGTAATCGGGGCGCTAGTAGAAATATAATCTACTCCTGTTTCGGCAACGTTGCGAATGCGATCGAGGGTAATATTTCCCGATGCTTCTATTTTGGTTTTACTATTAAACTTGCGGATCATCTCCACAGCAGTTTGCATCATTTCTAAATCCATATTATCTAACATAATGATCTCTACCTCCTGCTGCAGGGCCTGATTCACTTCTTCTAATTGGCTGGTTTCTACCTCAATTGTGAGAGGATAGGGCATATTTTGCCGTACACGACGCACTGCTTCCTCGATGCTGCCGGCTGCTTGAATATGATTATCTTTAATCATAATTGCATCATCTAACCCCAAACGATGGTTGATTGCGCCACCGATACTGGAGGCATATTTTTCTAAAATTCGCAATCCGGGAGTAGTTTTGCGAGTATCCACCAATCTTGTCGATAAATCGGCAATTTTCTCCACATACTGACGAGTGGCAGTAGCAATCCCACTCAAGCGCATGGCAAGATTTAAAGCGACTCTTTCCCCGATTAACAGCGCATCGAAAGAACCTTCTATCTCGGCAATAACCTTAGACTTAGGGCAGAATTCCCCCTCGGCAACGGTGGGGGTAAAATGAATAGTGGGGTTAAGCAGTTGAAAAACGCGTTCAGCTACGGGTAAACCGGCAATAACACCCGCTTCCTTGGCAATCCAAGTGGCTTGACCGATTTTAGCATGACCGAAGAAAATTGCTTGGGTGGTGCGATCGCCTCTACCGAGATCTTCTCGTAACCAGTTTTCTAACAAGGGATCAAGGACTAATAGGGGCGGTAACATAGGATTTATCGAAACAATCGGGACGTATTTATTTTAAGTCTAGGAAGGTTTGACCTTTTTGTAAACTTTTTTTAATCGAAACTTATCCCTTCATAGATTAACTCGATCGCACAGTGAAAATCGAGACTAGATAGAATAATTTCTTCCCCTTGACTATAAGCGCAGTAAAACCAAATTTTACCTTCACCGCGGCGATAAACCTCAACAATGATCGATTCGACATCGACTAAAACGTATTCTTGTACACTGGCAATCTGACGATAATATTGTAACTTTTTAGTGCGGTCATAGTTTCCTGTGCTAGGGGAAAGCACTTCAATAATCACTTGTGGATGTTGAATAAAATGACGAGATTCTCTATCCCTAGAATCGCAACTAATCACCAAATCGGGATAAAAATAACGACCATTATTATCTTGTACCTTCGCATCAGATACATTCACCCGACAGCCTCGCGGACGGAGATGAGAATATAAAGTTCTGTAAAAATTCAAGGTAATATCATTATGAGCCAGACCACCCCCAGTCATGGCGACAATTTCCCCATCAATGTATTCATGGCGCAACTCCTGTGTAGCCTCCCATCCTAGATACTCTTCCGTGGTCATTCTTTCTGGGTATTGAGGTTGAGAAATCATTTTTCTTTTTCCTTGTCAACTAAATACAGTGTTTATCATAAAGATGAAGTGTAACCTAATTTTGTATCGACTCCTAACGACCGAACACTGGTTCCCCAAAACGAAAACTTTGTATCTCGCCACTAAGACGACTGCTATAAGCGGTGACTGATTACCCTAATGATAAGATGGAGAGAGAAAGCATTATTGTCGCAGGTCGCTAAGATGACGAAAACAGTTGCCCATATCATGACTCCCAATCCCATCACCGTCACCGCTAACACTTCTCTATCCGAAGCAGTGAAGATTTTGGCCGAAAAGCGCTTTAGTGGTTTACCCGTGGTAGATGACAATATGCGACTGATTGGGGTTATCTCCGAAACTGACCTTATGTGGCAGGAAACGGGAGTAGAAGCTCCTCCTTACATTATGCTCCTCGATAGCGTCATCTATCTACAAAATCCTAGCCGTCACGAGAAATTACTCCATAAAGCTCTCGGTCAAACCGTGGGGGAAGTAATGACCGATAAACCTATTAGTATCACAGCTGATCGCCCTTTGAAAGAAGCGGCCTCGTTAATGTATGATCGTCATGTGCGTCGTTTACCGGTGATTGAGGAAGAAACCCACAAAGTAATCGGTATTATCACCCGCGGCGATATCATTCGCGATATGGCAAAATCGGAAGCATAATTGCTTTTTTAGGGCAACAATTAACTAACAGGTCTTGGACAAATGAATCAATCTCAGGAAACGGTTACTTATTCCCTAGAAACTATCTTGCTGCGGATTGAGGGAAAAATCGATTTTTTACAAAAAGATGTGACGGATTTAAACGTAGGACAAGCAGTGTTAACGGGAAAAGTTGAGGGAATAGAAAATCGACTAAACTCATTAGAAGGAAACCAAAAATATCAGGTTTGGGCATTAATTGTCCCCCTAGCTGCAGCAATTGTGAAAACTTTTTTTCTGAGCGCTAATCTCTAAATTCTTATTTCCCTTGCAATTTCTCTAAAAACCCTCAGGATGAAGCGCCGTCAATTTCTCACTAATTCCGCCCTAACTGCTGTTAGTTTTTCCCTAATTCCTAGAAAAATTGTTAGCACTAATTTTCCTCTGATTAAACCGCCAAATCTACAACCAGGGGACGGAGTGGGTATTATTAGTCCGGCGGGGGCAACTTTTAAAGAAGATGATTTGAACATAGTTATCGAAGCAGTTAAATCCCTAAAATTAGTCCCACAAGTTGGTGAATACGCTTTAGATCGTTATGGTTATTTAGCTGGTAAAGATAGGGAGCGAGCGTCGGATATAAATAAATTTTTTGCCGATGATAATATTGCCCTAATTTTACCAATTCGTGGCGGTTGGGGCAGCGCTCGTTTATTACCTTATCTCGACTACGATTTAATTCGTCGTCATCCTAAAATCATCTGTGGTTTCAGTGATATAACCTCTTTATTATTGGCTATTTATGCCAAAACTGGTTTAGTTACTTTCCATGCTCCCAATGGCTTTTCTAGTTGGCGCACTGCTCAAACTGAAAGCTTTCGACAAGTGTTATTTTCTGGGGAAAAGTTGACTTTTAGAAATCTTCCTGATCCCGATGATGCTAATCGTTTAATGCAGGTAAAAAATCGAATTCAAACCATTACTAAAGGTCAAGCAAAAGGTAAATTAATCGGTGGTAATTTAACCACTTTAGCCTCGATCGCAGGTTCTTCCTATCTACCAGATTTTACCGGAGCTATCCTATTTGTAGAAGATATTGGTGAAGATGTTTATGAAATAGATCGCCTGTTAAATCAATTAAAATTAGCGGGAATTTTCGATAATTTAGCGGGGTTTATCTTCGGTCAATGTAGCAATTGTAGCGCCGATAGTAACTATGGTTCCCTGACTTTAGAAGAAGTGATCCGAGAATATATTCAACCCTTAAAAATTCCCGCTTGTTTAGGTTTAATGATCGGACATTTGGAGATTATCGAGACTCTGGCTATTGGTATTGCAGTAGAATTTGATGCTAATCAGGGAACAATTACTATGTTAGAATCGGCGGTTAGTAAGTAGGTGTTAAAGCCTCAAAAACTGTTCTGGCGTTCCCACTCCAAGACTTTTTCAGCAGCTCCTATATTAATTTTTGGGGTACTGATAAGTAGTTGGACAAAAGTAAAGTTAACTGTGGGGTAAGGAGTCAGTGCCGATGAACAAATTTTCACCCCCACAGATGAAAGAGGTTTCTTTCCCCACACCCCAGACCCCAGATCCCAGACCCTACACCCACTTTCCAGTCAGAGGAATGTAGCGAAATATACGGAGCGATCGAGCCAATTTGTAATATATGTGGCCTATAGAATAGGATGATGCGAGCCTAGTCCATACTTGCATCGGGAGGGAACCGTGACGACTTTTCTGGCTTCGCTCAATTTACCGCTTTCGAGTTATCCCGCTGCTAATCTTCAGACCGGGGAATGGACGTTTCCCACACTCTACTCGACTCTGGCTCCCGCTGCCCTAGCAGATTTAGTTTTTTCTCGTTACGAGATTGAAGTGCCGAAAAATTGTCAATTTTGGCATCGGGGTTTAAGTGATGTGTATCTCCTCGAAACCTTGACTACTCCCTACATTTTGCGCGTGTCTCACTGCCATTGGCGCAGCAAAATGGAAATCGACTTCGAGTTAGAATTATTAGATTATCTTGATCGCTCTCAGGTTCCCGTCGCCGCGCCAATTCGCACCAAAAACGGTGATTTATCCGTAGAAATTAAGGCTCCGGAAGGAAAACGTTACGCCGTCCTTTTTCCCTATGCTCCTGGAGGAATTGCCATTGGCGACATAGATATAGAACAAGCCTATCATTTAGGGGCGATCGTGGCTAATTTACATCGGGTGACAGCAGATTTTCAAACCCTAGCCTATCGTCATCCCCTCAACCTCAAATATCTTCTCGAGGATTCCCTGCAAATTATCGCACCTTTTCTGCACCAACGACCGAGCGACCTAGAGTGTGTCTTAGAAACCATTGGGGAAATAGAGGAAGAAACCGCTAAATTACCGACCGAATCTCCCTATTGGAGCATTTGTTGGGGCGATCCCCATAGTGGTAATGTACACATCACCCCTGATAATCAGATGACCCTATTTGATTTCGATCAGTGCGGTTATGGTTGGCGAGTTTTCGATATCGCTAAATTTCTGCAAGTTTCCCTACAATCTGGTTTAAATCGCCGGGTTCGCCATGGTTTTATTCAAGGTTACGATGAAACAGTACCTTTAACCGATGGTGAATTATCTTGTCTTCAGTATCTCACCCAAGCGGCCTATATTTGGTCTTGGTCAATTAGCTTAAATAATCTGCGTTTAACCGATTATAGTCGTCTCTGTGCCAATTATTTTAGTAGCCGTTTGGCCATTCTCAAGCGTTTAAGAACCCAAGAATGGGAATTATTCTAAGCAGCCTTAATCTTGTCGGTGACAGCAGCCTCAACTAACGAAGATAAACTTTCTTGCTGGTCAATCGCCAAACCGGGGATCGATCCCTGTATGCTGGTAAGTATAGATAATCACTAGGTAAAGATTTTCTTCTTCATCTGCCAAAAGTGAAGCGAGCTTTACCGCTTTTGAATACTCCCTGACAGCCTCACAGACAGATGGTATTATGTCTAGAAGAAAGAAGAAGTTTCCCTGTGGTCATAAGGGTTATGGCCAAGTCTGCCATCATTGCGCTCAACTAGATGCCGCTTGGGAAGAAAGAAAACGCCAAAAAAATGCCTGGGAAGCCACTTTTTCCCAGGATCCAATCGATTTGCGGGAATTGCCGAAAAATGTGGTAATTAAAGCCAGGGAAATCCTGCAAGGATTGCAAAATCACCGCAATTATCGAGATTTCCATGGTAAACGATTGCGACACGATCGCTTTATTATCAGTATCCCCGTTACCCGCAATTATCGCCTCATCTGTCGCGACCACGGCAATCTTCTCGTCCCGGAAGCGGTGATCTCTCACGAGGATTATAATGTCTGTAAACCGGGTAGGTGAAGCTAATCTTTAGTTTGTCTCAGAAGATTTATCGCTGTTTATGTCTCCCGAAAATCCGGCAGCCAATTTTCATCGAGAATCTCCTCTAGACTAGCTAACAATTCCCCGGGGAAAATACTGGCATCTAATTGGGTTTCGTCAATAAGCAGATGGCGAGCATCGAGATAACATTCTTGCAAAATTTCCCTTAAATAGGACTTTAAACTGGGACTATCTTCTAAAAGATCGGCAATTTGTAGGCGAAAATTTCTGATTTCTTTTTTCCATGCTGCTTGATTGTAATCTCGTTGCGATTGCCAGTAAGTTAACTTTAGTAAATGCTCTAAAAGTCGAGTTAAGAGACTCTTAAGCACTCGTCGATTATTTTTACCCAAATCTGCTAACTCCTCTAATAAATTCGGCCAATCTACTGCTTGAAAATCCCCCCGACGTAATTGGTTGATAGTGGACTCTAACCAAAGTTGATAATCGCTATCGTAGAGATTTGAAATGGTAATATTCATGATTTTTTACTCCTTAATTTCACTGTTCAGAATTATTGCTGATAGCTTCCCAATCCGGCAACCAATTTTGATCGAGAATCTCCTCTAGACTAGCTAACACTTCCCCAGGGAAAATACTGGCATCTAATTCGGTTATATCAATAATTATCTCCCGAGCATCGCTGTAACATTCCTCAAGTATCTCGGATAAATAGGGTTTGAGACTGGGACTATCTCTCAGTATTTTCTTGATTTGTTTCCGAAAGGTTCTAATTTCCCCTTTCCATGCTGCTTGATTATAATCTCGTTGGGATTGCCAGTAAGTTAACTTCAGTAAATGTTCTAAAAGTCGAGTTAATAAACTTTCTAATGCTCGTCGATTATTTTTACCCAAATCTGCTAACTCCTCTAATAAATTCGGCCAATCTACCGCTTGAAAATCCCCCCGACGCAATTGGTTGATAGTGGACTCTAACCAAAGTTGATAATCGCTATTGTAGAGATTTTGGATGGTAATATTCATGATTTTTTACTCCTTAATTTCACTGTTCAGAATTATTGCTGATAGCTTCCCAATTAGGCAACCAATTTTCATCGAGAATCTCCTCTAGACTAGCTAACACTTCCCCGGGGAAAATACTAGCATCTAATTGGGTTTCGTCAATAAGCAGATTGCGAGCATCGAGATAACATTCCTGCAAAATTTCCCTTAAATAGGACTTTAAACTGGGACTATCTTTGAGAATTTTTTTGATCTGAATCCGAAAATTGCGAATTTCTTTTTTCCATCCAGCTTGATTATAATCTCGTTGGGATTGCCAGTAAGTTAACTTCAGTAAATGTTCTAAAAGTCGAGTTAATAAACTTTCTAATGCTCGTCGTTCACTTTTTCCCAAATCCGCTAACTCCTCTAATAAATTCGGCCAATCTACCGCTTGAAAATCCCCCTGACGTAATTGGTTGATAGTATTTTCTAGCCAAAGCTGATAATCGCTATCGTAGAGATTTGGGATGGTAACTTTGATCATTTTTGAAATGGGAAAAAATCAGGAGTTAAGCTGCAGGTAAGTAGTCGTGCAAAATTAATTTCCTAGTCGAGACAGGAGACGGGGACTCCGGGACAGCTATCAGGGATCAGATTTGAATTTTTAGTTTACTGTTTACTGGTCACAGCAAAAAGCTTTTCGCTGACGGGTGACGGCTTGGATGTGTAATTAATTTTGCTTAGGTACTTATCTAAACTATAGAAGAAATTTGGGGCTAATCAATTAGCTAGTTTTGCCAGTTTAGCCGAATTATCCTCTCAATCACATCTAACTGCGAAAAAACCGCCAAAAAGAGTGATAATAAACCTAGCTACTCCCAGAGTAACAAGGAAAGCCCGATGGTGAAAACAGTAATAGGTGTCGATTTAGGTGGAACTGCGATTAAAATTGGTAAATTTGACCAAGAGGGCAATTGTCTCGAATCTCTCACCTTGCCCACTCCCCAACCCGCTACACCCAAAGAAGTTGCCCATACCATACATCAAGGCATTTGTCAAGTAAATTTAGATAAAAGTTGTCAAGCCATCGGTGTGGGAACGCCGGGGCCGGCGGATGCTCAGGGAAGAATTGCCAAAATAGCGATTAATTTGGCAGGATGGCGGGATATTCCCCTCGCCGATTGGTTAGAAGAAAGCACGGGAATGCCGACAATTTTAGCCAACGATGCCAATTGTGCCGGTTTAGGGGAAGCTTGGTTAGGAGCGGGCAAACGCTTTCAAAACCTCATCCTGTTGACCTTGGGGACGGGAGTAGGAGGGGCAATTATCCTCGATGGTAACTTATTTGTGGGCAGCAAGGGAACAGCCGCAGAATTAGGCTTAATAACCCTCAATTTTGACGGTCCATTGTGCAATAGCGGGAATCAGGGTTCCTTGGAACAATACGTCTCCCGGCAAGCTATTCGCCGGATGACCGGCAAAGAACCGAAGCAATTGGCAGAATTGGCCGAAAAAGGCGATCAAGAGGCTTTAGAATTCTGGCAGCGTTACGGTTGTTTACTGGGGGCTGGTATTGCCAGTTTACTCTATGTTCTCACCCCAGAGGCGGTAATTATCGGCGGCGGCATTAGCGCCAGTGCTAAGTTTTTCTTTCCCTCTCTGCTCACAGAAATCGAAAGACGGGTTTTACCTAGTTCCAGAGAAGGATTAGAGGTATTAACGGCCGAGTTAGGTAATCGCGCCGGCATGGTGGGGGCTGCTAAATTAGCTTGGCAATTAGTGGACTGCCGCGGGGAGTCTATTATGGGGGGGGACTGACTTAATCGTGAATAATTAAATGGCGATCGCAATCGCTGCTCACCGCTCCCTGACGCTGAAATTCCCCTAATAAACGGGTTATCGTTACCCTGGTGGTACCGATAGCATTGGCGAGATTTTGATGGGTTAAACGGATCTTTAAACGACTGCCTTGGGCGATTGGTTCTCCCATTTCCCGCTTTAATAACTGTAGTAACTGCTGGAGACGTTCCTCCACTCGTTTGATTCCAGCGATCGCCAGTAGCGATTCCGTTTGTTGTTGACGACGGATCATTTGATTTAACATCATCCTAGTTAATTCCACCGAGTTTTCCACTTCGGCGATCGTGTACCATTTTAGGTACAGTTCCGACAAGGCCCTGGCGTGATAGGATTCCAGATGGGTCAAATTTAAGCCAAAAAAGTGGGATGAATGGGCCCAGCCTAGTAAAATTTCCTCTCCACTCTCAGATACTTGACTTAGTTGCGCCATACCCCGATAAACTTGCCAGACTCCATCAACCACCAGAGGAATATTTTCCCCGCGATCATAAAAATGCAGCCGACGACTCTCGCTATAGTCTTCTCGGAAGGGTGAGACATTGGGATTATAGGTCAGCAACATGATCGAAGTTCTCCTGGGTGAAGGAATAGCAATTTTAACCCCACTTTACTGTATCAAGGTAAACATTAGGTAATCCCCAGATTAACAGTTATCAGTTATCAGTTATCAGTTATCAGTGGGTAAGTCATCAGTTGGCTCTCCCAGCTTTGGTGGGTAAAATGTATTCTAAGATACATTTCTCAAGAGCGAGGGGGTGGAACGAACCACAAAGACACAAAGGACACAAAGATCGATCGATCCTATGTCAATTAAACTTATCACACAGAACCTAG
>NZ_JBHFLL010000131.1:0-2103 GCF_041928595.1 Microcystis sp. BLCC-F209 | reverse complement strand
TGGCTCTACCGAACCTGTCATGTAAAACTATCAACAACTCATGCTTGTAAAGTTTATATACTAAGGCTTTGAGTTTTTGTCAGATTGATATTTATCAACTTTAGAGCATTGCTGTGCAGAGAGGGAGCTTGAGGAATTTTCTACAGTGTAAGTTTGGAAGAACCAATTATCTTAAGTTTATCCCGCTTATTAAAGAGGTGCCAAAACGTCCTTTTTGACAAGCGGTACATTTGGGCGGATTGGGTGTTGTTATTGGTTGGTTGCTTAAGGTATGGGCCGGATGAGTTAAGCTTTTGCATTGGCTGATTAAAACTTGGCAATCAGAGTAAAATAGAAGCAAAAGTGTTGCCAAAGCGGGAGTATTACAGATGCCTGAGTCGTCAGAGTTCCATGTCTTCCTCTGTCACAACAGCCAGGACAAGCCTGAAGTTATCAAGATTGCCCAAACCCTGAAACAACAAGGATTAAACCCTTGGCTGGATGTCTGGGAATTGCGCCCCGGATTGCCTTGGCAGCGGGAATTGGAACGGCAAATTGAACACATCAACGCAGCGGCGGTTTTTGTCGGTGAAAATGGGATTGGTCCTTGGCAAGAGATGGAAATTGAAGCCTATTTGCGACGGTTTGTGAACAAACGCAGTCCAGTAATTCCAGTTTTATTGCCTAATGCGCCTCAAAAACCTGAATTGCCAATTTTTCTTGAAGGAATGACTTGGGTAGATTTTCGCGGCTCTCAGGCTGACCCAATAGGACAATTAATTTGGGGAATTACTGGCAGCAAACTAAGTGTTAAACCGTCTTCCTCTTCTCAATCGCAGCAAGTTAAACTTGAAGAAGAAATATCAAATTTACCTAGAGAAACAAAACCTTACACAGTATCTACTCCGGTTATTCTTGCTCCAAAATCACCTCGTATTCCGCCTTTATCAGTAGCAATAAATCGGCGAAAATTGTTGCAATTGATCGGTTGGACAGGTGCAGGTTTCGGCGCAACAATAATCGGAAGATCGGTTTATCAATTAGCAACGCAACCAAGCTTCAGTAAATTTGAGTTTGAGACCTTAACAGTAAACAGCAAAGGAGAAGAAATTAGCCGTAGTCGCAAGCAAGCTGAATACTTTACTGAAGACTTGGGCAATGGGGTAAAATTCCAGATGGTAGCCATTCCTGGCGGGACTTTCATGATGGGTGCGCCAGCGACAGAAGAAGGAAGTAGCGATGAGGAACGCCCCCAACATCAAGTGACTATTCCTGCTTTCTCTATGGGCAAATTTCCAGTTACCCAAAAACTCTGGATAGCTGTTGCTTCTCTCCCGAAAATTGAGCGCCCACTCAGATTAGAGCCATCGCGTTTTAAGGGGGATGATCGACCGGTCGAAAGTATCACTTGGTACGAGGCGATCGAATTTTGTCAGCGACTGTCGAAGAAGACGGGACGGGAGTATCGCTTGCCCAGCGAATCGGAGTGGGAATATGCTTGTAGAGCAGTTACCAGTAAAGAAGCAAGTCAAAACCTTCCCTATCCACCTTTTTACTTCGGGGAAACCATTACGACAGATTTAGTAAATTTTAACGGCAACTCTACTTACGGCAATGCAGCAAAAGGGCAATTTCGCAAAGAAACAACTCCAGTCGGGACATTTCCCCCCAATGCTTTTGGTCTCTATGATATGCACGGAAATATTATGGAATGGTGTGCCGACCATTGGCACTACAGTTACAACGGTGCGCCAACGGATGGCAGTGCTTGGCTGAGTCAATATGAGAATGATTATCGGCTGCTGCGCGGTGGGTCTTGGGACTTTAATCCGGGGAACTGCCGTTCGGCATCCCGCTATAGCAACAGTCCAGTCCTCGACTTCTACGATGTCGGTCTGCGGTTGGTGTGCGGCGTGGCGAGGACTTAATTTACCCTTCGCTGCTGTTCATTTAACTTGGTTTTTCTTCCTCTTCCTTTTTGATTATACTTTGCACGGCTACAACTTGCATTTTTTACTCAAGGACAATAATATAGTTTAAGAGTCATAATTAGAAGCAAAGCACTCATTAAAAACATGATTAACCTAGAATTCACGGAAGAAGAAAAGAACTCACTGTATTATG
>NZ_JBHFLL010000130.1:0-16389 GCF_041928595.1 Microcystis sp. BLCC-F209 | reverse complement strand
GATAGCTTTCCTTATGAATGGGCAATGACACAAAATAATCTGGGCAATGCTTATAGTGATCGTATCAGAGGGGAAAAGGCAGAAAATTTAGAGTTAGCTATTGTTGCTTTAAACCAGTCTTTAGAAGTAATAACCCCGACTGCTTATCCTATAGACTGTTTACAAACAGGACGAAACTTAGGGAATGCTGCTAACCTAATCGAAGACTGGGAAACCGCCATCAAAGGCTACAACTTAGCCATCGAAGCAGTAGAAAATACCCGACTCGAAGCCTTAAACCCCCAACGACAACAGGAAATTCTCTCCGAGGCAATGGATGTTTATCATGGCATTGTTCAATCCTATCTCAACCTCAATCAAAAAGATTGCGCCTTAGAATACGTTGAACGCAGCAAAACCCGCTATCTAGTCCAATTGCTTACCGATCGAGATATCTATCCTAAAGGTAATATCCCCCAAACTATTAAAACCGAATTAGATCGCCTCCGTCGTGCCATTATTGGGGAAGAACAACGGTTAGCCATCCAAGAACAAACCCGCAATCGGGGAGAAATTTTAACCCTAGATGAACAAAAACAACCCATCTTAAATGACTATACTCACCTCAATCATTTAAAACAAGAATTAAATCAACTCATTGACCGTGAAATAACTCCCATAGACCCCACTTTTAGCTTAACTCAAAAGGTTGCAAGCATTCCTCTAAGTGACATTCAATCCTTAATTGATCAACAAACTGCCATTTTAGAATGGTATATTGCAGGGGATAGTATTATGGCGTTTATTGTTACTAATGAGGGTTTGATCCCCCCTAACCCCCCTTCAAAAGGGGGGAATAGTGAGGTGAAAGGGGTTAAAGTTTGGCAATCTTCAGCAGAAGATCGAGAAAAATTGATTAATTTTATTAAAAATTATCGTGATGCTTACGAAAATAACAAAACCGAGTGGATTAATAATCTTAATGACTATTTAAATCAACTCTCAGAAATTCTCCACATTGATGAACTTTTAGAACTGATTCCTAAATCCTGCTCTCGTCTCATCCTAATTCCCCATTGGTTTTTACATATTATTCCCCTTCATTGTTTACCCCTAAAAAATGGACAATTTCTCTATCAACGCTTTACTAAAGGTGTAGGATACGTTCCCAGTTGCCAACTTTTAAAACTGGTAAAATTATCACAGCGAGAAAACTTTACTCGTCTTTTTGCCATTAAAAATCCCACCAGAAAAGACCTAAAACCTCTCTTAGGAGCAAATCTAGAAATCGAGAGAATTAGTCAAGGATTTGCTGCTGAAAAAACTATTATTATTGGTGAATCAGAAGCATCAGAACAAACTCTAGAAAACCGTCGTCAAGAATTACAAGCATCTCATTGTCTTCACTTTTCTTGTCACGGTAAATTTGATAATGAATCCCCTAGAGATTCCGCTTTAATGTTAGCAGATCCAGATGGTAACTTAGGAGAATCAGCTAACCTAACCCTAGCAGAAGTATTTGAAAAATTTGATTTAAGACAATGCCGTTTAGCAACTTTGTTTTGTGATGAAAGTGGTATAATCGAAAGTAATGCTAATAGTATTAGTGATGAATATGTAGGTTTACCGAGTGGTTTTCTATTTGCAGGTAGTTCTAGTGTATTTAGTACCCTTTGGACAGTAGATCCCCTAGCAACTACGTTATTTATGACTAAATTTTATCACGATCTTAAACGAATTTCTATCCGAGATGAAGGAAGTATCGCTATTGTTTTAAATCATACTCAAACTTGGTTAAGAACATTGAACAGTAAAAAATTAGCCAGAATTAAAAATAGTCAAAAATTCCAGCAATTACTTGATCGAGTCTTTGAAAGTAAACGGGATAGAAGAAAATTCCAAGACTTATTAGAAGCTGCGGTTAAACGTGAACCCTATCCCTTTGCCAATCCCTATTATTGGACGGCATTTATCGCAACAGGGATTTAACTCAGATCTTGCAGCATTATCCAAAAGTCCAAAAAACCCGATTTTTTCTGCCTCTAAAAATCGGGTTTTTAATATCAGGGGTAAGATCTGAGTTTAAGAATCAGGATAATTTTGACAAAATTTATCCAGTCCTTGATCCTGAATATAAACAACAACTATAGCAGATAAAATTCCCGCGACTTGCGGAGGACACATCAAATATCCTACAATAATACCTGTTAAAGTAGGGATAAGTGCGGGTAAATATTTTTCTCGCAACTTCGGTTGACAAATAGAATCCCGACATTTATTAAGAACAATAACAAACCAACGAAAATCAGCATTATCTTCTACCCCTTCAATCCCGTTACGAGTGGCAATAGACTCAGCAGCATCTGCTAAATCTCCCTCCCATTCCTCAATAACATCAAGTGCAATTAAAGCGTTCTCATTGTCCGCAAATTGAATACGGTACTGAGCAATTTTTTCCGGTGTTAACTGCGTTGCGTCTGACATAATATGATTCTTAAAGCTAAAACCAATTTTTTCCCATTATCTCACCTTATAATCGTCTCGTCGCTAAAGGTTTTGACTTTACCGATGACAAGTTAATCCGGTCAAAATTAGCTTAGAAGACTAAGAAGAAGCGAATTTTTGGGGGTGAGAATTTACTTTTGTCAAAAATCATTACATATTCGCAACAAAATACACTTTTTTGAGCAAACTAATATACCATACTTAGACAAGGCGATCAATTATTTTGTCCCAAGAATTACGCGCTAAACTTATCTCCTGTTATCCCGAAAGTCAGGAAAAAGAGGAAGTCTTAATGAAGATGATTTCTGAACATTAATCAATTGAGGATAGGGAGAGGTTGCTAACGGTCAATATTGCCACCTGAATCGCTTTTTCAATGGCCTGTTGTTTGCTTTCTAAACTAATCCCTTCCTCTTTACTTCTTGCGGCAATCACAGCACAAATACAAGCGGCAGTAAATCCATAAACCCCCGCCATTTTAAATAAAGTTCCCGCTTCCATTTCATAATTGAGAATATTTAAACGTCGATATTCTTCCGTAATTCCCTCTAAATGGCGCTGAAGATAAGGGTTAGCAGAAGACACAATTCTTTCCTGTCCCTCATAAAAACTATCCACAGAAGCGGTAATACCTAAATGATAATTTACTCCCAAAAATTGAGCCGATTTGACTAGAGCAACTGTCAAAAAAGGATCCGCCACTGCGGGATATTCCGGAGGAGCAATATCATTAGCTGCACCTTGCCTACATAAAGCCGCTTGCGAGATAATAATATCACCAATTTTTATTCTATTTTGAATTGCGCCACAAGTACCGATACGAATAATAGTTTTAATTCCCACCTGTATTAATTCATTAACCACAATACTCAAAGATGGCGCACCCATGCCACTGGTAGCCAGAAGAATTGGGGTAGAATTATCTAGATAGCCAAGATAACTATTTAATCCGCGATAATCCGATAGTAAACGTGCATTTTGTAAATAAGTTTCGGCAATATAGCGCGAGCGTTCTGGTTCCCCCGATAATAGGGTGATAGTCGGTTTTGCCGTGCCTAAATCCTCACTGCTAAAGTTGAGATGATAGGGTTTTTGGTGAGATAAGTTATTGGACATTTAAATCAAATTAAGAGCAGTTACTTTGGTTAAATAGGCTTTTAGTTATTATAACAACTTTAGGTTTCAATTAAAATTAAATATTTAATTATTGACAAAAGAAAATCAAGCTTAAGGACGACTATTGATGTTAAGTTCTTGCACTAATTCCTGTACTGTGGTTGAGGGATTGGCATCAAAAGGATGTTTTTTGGCTTCATCTCTATCTTGAATAAGTTTTGCTGCATTAGTGATTGCTGTTGTCTGGTATGGCTTTAATTTTTCGTACATATCCTCTCGATTTTTTTTATATTTTTCTTTCTTGTTTAATAATCCATACTTTTGCATCTGGTTAGTTAAAATTGTTAGGTATTCACTTCGGGATGTGGCAATATCCAGATATTGAAAGTGTAAAATAAACCAAATTTCAAAAGCTTCATTAGAATAGGCAATCTTGATATTTTGTTCTTTAGCCAGTCCTTCTGCTTGATTAAATTGCTCTTTAGAACAGTTATCTTTATCAAAAACGCACCAGATTTGATCAAATGAGTCATCTTTGTTTACATTATCTATAATCTTAATAGCTTTTTCTACTAAACTCAAGCTATTTTTACCTTCACCTTTCACCCTAACTTCAATTTTCTTAGGAACAGTAAAAGCCTTAAAATAGTTAACTTCAGTTTTTTCTCCCTCGCAAATAATTAAAAATCTTTTTCTTGTTTCTCTAGTCTTAGTTTGGCGACGCAAATAATCGGAAGTATTCCTATTTTTACCCATACTAATTACCAATAATTGTACTTAAATCACCAATAAAAGGTATTGCTCCATAACGACCTTGAATATAATCTTTTTCAAGGGTATCATTATTATTAATATCAGCAAATTCCACCAAAGAATATAAATCTGTTGCTCCTTGATGATTTTTTTCGGTAAACCAAATTTGATCCCTCCTCAAAAATTTATGACTAAGTAAATTAATATCGTGAGTAGTAAAAATAAGTTGAGCATTTTTGGGATTAGTTTTCTGAGAATTAAATAATTCGATTATACTTCTAGTCATTAAAGGATGAAGTCTGGCATCCAATTCATCAATTACTAAAACTTCCCCTCTTTGCAAAGTGTCTAAAATCGGTGCTGACAGAGCCAAAATCTTTTTAGTTCCATCAGATTCATGTTTGTCCATATCAAAAATTTCTAACTCAATCATTTTACCTGTTGAGTCATACTTTGGATGATAGGTTTTTATGGTAGCGGACTTTATTTCACCGCTAGAGTGACTGATTATATTTCTGACAACATCCGGTAAATCTTGCGGGAGACTGTCTAAGGAAATTTTTCTGGTTTCTGTTTCTAGGTTGAGATTGTCAATACTTAAATCTAATTTTTTAATTAACTTAGTCACATCATCAATCAAATTTTGTCTATTAGAAAGATGCTCAAGCGTAATCGCTTTTAATAATTCCACATCTAACCCAGACACAACACCTAAGTGACTAAACCAAGAGACAATTTCCACCGCTAGAGAATTATTAAATTGAGCCGCTAGTGATAAAAACAGAGTATTTTTTTTGGTCAATCCTCTTAGTATATTACCTTGTTCAATATTTTTGCTATATTCTATTTTATCGCCTTGCCGATTAAAAATTTTAGTTTCACGACTTCTGGGTGTACAAAATAACCATTCGGAAACTACTCGCTTTTGAGTTACTTCAAATCCATATCTATAAGTTTTATTTTTTAGCTGAAAAACTATTTCAAAAAAGGATGGTTTATCAACAGTTTCGGTACTTAATCTAAAGGGTTCCACATCTATTTTGTCAGTGATTTGTAATTTTGCAGAATTCATGACAAACCGTCGCATAAAATTGAATGCCAGAATTAAATTACTCTTACCACTGGCATTTGCTCCATAAATAGCGGCACTTTTAAGTAAACTAAATTGTTGATTAACCTTAAAAACATTATTTTTATCAAGCTCATCATTACCGTTGGCATCCTCTGCAGCTACCATACTGAGAGTTACTACATCTTTAAAAGAGCGATAATTGCCGACACTAAATCCGATGAGCATTGCATATTAACCCTAAAAGTCTCTAAGGAATAAAGGAGACGATACTTTTATTTTATGCACTTGTTGAGCATTTGAACAAGAATTGTCCTCAGAATCGGCAAACAATCACAGAAAAAAGGTAAGGAATTAATTTTCCTTACCTGATGATTGTAGCCTTTTGAAAACAAATTTACACTTTTGCTGACTCTTTAACTAACTTGTCCCAACCCAATTCCTTGAGGTTATTGTTGCGACGCAGGGGACGAGTAGCTAATTCTAAAATATCTCGCGCATTGGTAAAACCGTGGATTTGAGCAAAAGTAAATTCTACCGACCATTTAGTGTTAATTCCCCGCGCTTCTAAGGGATTTGCATGGGCCATTCCTGTAATCACTAAATCAGGTTTTAACTCGTAAATGCGCTGAATCTGATTGTAGTTATCAGGTTTTTCGATGATTTTCGGGATGGGAACACCCATATCATTACAGGTTTTTTCTAGTAATGCTAATTCGGCTGCTTGGTAGCGTTTATCCATGTAGGGAATACCGATTTCATCACAAGTCATCCCGCAACGAATTAGGAAACGTGCCAGGGAAATTTCTAGTAAATTATCCCCCATAAAGAAGACCGATTTACCGCGCACAAGTTGCAGATAATCCTCTAAACTTTCCCAAATTTTTGCCTCTCTTTCTTCTAATCCCTGCGGTTGTACTCCCAAAACAGAACAGATTTTTTCTATCCAAGCGCGGGTTCCATCCGGACCGATGGGAAAGGGTGCGCCAATTAATTTACACTTACGACGACGCATTAAAGTGGTGGCAGTTCGTGATAGAAAAGGATTGACACCAGCGACATAATAACCTTCTTCAATTACCGGTAATTCAGTAAACCGTTTGGCCGGCAACCAACCATCAATTTTAACTCCTTGTTTTTTCAATTCTAGGGTTAAATTGGTCACAATTGGGTCGGGAACGGAACCAAATAAAACTAAAGGAGGATGGTCTTTATATTCCGATTCTTCCTGTTTAATTTCTTCTTTTTTACGTCCAAAAGTTAAGAGTTTCTGGATGGCATTCCGTTCTTCTTTTTCATCTTCATGCTTAACTTTTTCGGGACATTTATGCACCATGGAAGCGAGGACGGTATCTTCCCCTTGGGTAAAGGCATAATCTAAACCATTAGCGCGCGCTGTCACGATAGGAATACCGATTTCTGACTCTAGTTTCGGTGCTAATCCTTCCAAGTCCATTTTGATGATTTCGGTGGTACAAGTACCGATAAAAACGATAACGCTAGGGTTTCTATCTCGTTTAATTTGTAAGCAGAGGCGTTTTAATTCTTCGTAGTCTTTTAGTTGAGCGGAAATATCCCCTTCTTCTAATTCAGCCATGGCATAACGTGGTTCAGCAAAAATCATCACCCCCATGGCATTTTGCAGGAAGTAACCACAGGTTTTTGTGCCGATAACAAGGAAGAAACTATCTTCGATTTTTTGGTATAACCAAGCAACACAGCTAATCGGACAAAAGGTGTGATAGTTGCCGGTTTCACAATCAAATTGTAAAGCGCTCGGTTCTTGAGTGGCGGTCATGTTTTTAGGTTCTCCTTTAACTTGGTTTATTTAGGTTTTCTCGTTGTAACTCTTGGCGGATTTTTTGCAGTACAGTATCCTCAGTAGGATATAAAGAATTACTTAATTCTCTTTCTTTCTTTTCTAGTTGTTTCTTCTCAGGATCAAAATTTAATCCTAAAACTTCTAGAAGTTTGTCTCCATCGGAATTAAGCTGACAAAAGGGATACATCCACACTGATAATTGAGATTCTAAAACAGTCATTGCACCTATAATGATGTCGGAATTCGGACGTTTACCCCCCTCTGATGTTTTTCGCCACCAGCCTCTAGAATCCATTAAAGACTTAATCCAAGATTGATTGTTTTGGTAGTAATCTAACCATTTATCTGGTAAGATTTTTAGCAATTCCTCAAAAATAATTACTTTGTTTTTTTCGACTGATAATTGTTTTTCTCGGAATCCGTTGAGATATTCAGTGTGCGCATTAGAAATCAGTAATTCTTTTTCCGATTTTTCCAACTCCTTTTTTTCAGAATCAAAATTTAGTCCTAAGACTTCTACCAGTTTGTCCCCATCGGAACTAAGTTGACAAAAGGGATACATCCACACTGATAACTTAGGTTCTAAGGCTGTTGCTGCCGCTATAATTATGTCAGCACTGGGACGTTTACCACCGTCGGGAGTTTTTCGCCACGAACCTCTGGAATTCATTAAACACTTAATCCAAGCTTGATTATTTTGGTAGTAATCTAACCATCGCCTCGGTAAGGTGGCTTTTAATTCCTCAAAGTTGCTCATTTTGTCCCATAAGTTAGGCTATTAACTAATAAGTTAATTATTTGCAGTGGGTAGGGTGGGTTAGGCGACGATAAGTTAGGCTATTAACTAATAAGTTAATTATTCGCCGTAACCCACCCAGAAAAAGAGTTTATTGGTGGTTATTGGTGGGTTTTGGTGGGTTACGCTGTAGCTAACCCACCCGACAAAATAATCTAAACCATCATTAGATCTAATTCCGCCTCGGCGTTAACTTTGGGTTTATCGGCATTAAGATAGAAATCCGATAATAAAGTGAATAACTCCCGGTCGGCAGATTCTTTGGGAATAACTCCTTCTGGTTTGGCTAAAATCTGATCGGCAATGTTGAGATAATAGTCACAAACGTAACTTAACATCGGATCCTTGTCGGCCATTTCAAAGAGAGTTTGACCTTTAACTCTGGAGACGCGAATATCTTCAATTAAGGGTAAAACTTCTAACACTGGCATGGGAACATGGTCCACATATTTATTAATTAAATCGCGTTTTGAGGTGCGATTGCCAATTAATCCGGCTAGTCGCAGGGGATGGGTGCGCGCTTTTTCGCGGACGGAAGCAGCGATGCGATTGGCGGCAAAAAGAGCATCAAAGCCGTTATCTGTGACAATTATGCAGTAATCGGCGTAATTTAAGGGAGCGGCAAATCCTCCACAGACCACATCCCCCAAAACATCGAACAAAATCACGTCAAATTCATCAAAAGCGTTCAATTCTTTTAATAATTTCACCGTTTCCCCGACGACGTAACCGCCACAACCGGCACCGGCCGGAGGGCCACCCGCTTCCACGCATTTGACGCCACCGTAACCGTCATAGATAACGTCTTCGGGCCAGATGTCTTCGTAGTGAAAATCTTTTTCTTGCAGGGTATCGATGATTGTGGGAATAAGAAAGCCGGTGAGAGTGAAAGTGCTATCATGCTTGGGGTCACAGCCTATTTGTAGGACTTTTTTGCCTCTTTTGGCTAAAGCGGCCGAAATATTACAGCTTGTTGTCGATTTACCGATGCCACCTTTTCCGTAGACTGCGAGTGTTAAAGGCATGGAAGTTCTCCTAAATGTGCGCTTGAATGGTGAGTTTGTTTATCAGTGCTTTGATTGCAATTATTGACCATCTCCCCACTCCTTGGAAAGAGGCTCAATTTTTATCTGCTATAGCTAGAGTGAGATTTAAAGCTTAAAAATTAGCTTAATAATTTTTTAGAGCTTATAGAGTCTCTGAAATTGATAAAAACTTATAAAAACAGCTTTGTTTATACATTTACTTTAAATACAAACAATAAGCAAAAAACCACCAAAGCTTTACAAAAACTCGATAAACAGGGTTTTACCGTGGCAAACCGGGACAAAAAAGGTCAAGATAGAGGCAGTCTAGAGACCGATGGCAGATTTTCGTGAATAATCATTACAATTTTCCTGGTCAGCAGATTAAATAAATCAATCCCCAGAAGGATACCGAAAGGCTGTAGTAGAATTACAGGAAAGTACCTCTAGGGTTTCCCATGCGAGTTAAGCAAAAAACGCTGACTACACTCTTATTAGAGAATAAGGCTCCTAAATATCGTCCTTTTCTCGGTTTTTTTCTGGCTGGGGTTCCTTTGCTGTTTTTAGCCTATGTGGTTTCTTTCCAGCGCGCTTATCTTGACTGCATTAGGTTAGGCACAAAAAGGATAGATTGTCAATATGTCCAAGAGTATAATTTTCCTGTTTCTAGTCGGGAAAATTTTTCTTTAACTCACATTAAAGCTACGGCTGTCTATCAAGAAGTTTTTATCAGTGTTGAGCAGAAAAAAACTGTTAATAACACGGTTTTATTGGTCGGAAGAAATAACTATCTCTACATCGAGAATTTTCGAGATGTGCAGTCAGCTAGTGATTTTAAAACTCAATTTGAGAGTTTTGTGAATAGATATCAAACTCAGGAAATTATTGCCAAAAGTCCCCTAGATACCTTTTCAGCACTGCTAGAACACCACCATAATTATCGCTATTATCTTTGGGGTATGTTATGCTTATTGTCTGGTATGTTGTTACTTTATGATGCCAGCTATCGGGAGAGTTATGTCTTTAATCAAGCCAAGGCTACCCTAACCCGTAGGCGACAACATTTAATTTTTAGAAGCGAAAGTGATTATCTTCTAGAGAGAATTGTTGAAGCAAAGGTAGAAGATTACAAAGGCTTTTTAGGGTCTAGTTACCGACGGATTATTTTAACCTTATCCAACGGGGAAGAAATTATTCTCAATGGCCGTTTACTGGAATCTATCAGTAACGGAAAAAGGGAAGAAAAAATCCTGGCAATGATTGCCGAAAAGTTAAACTTAACTCAAGAGGAAGTGTTAATCTAAGTAAATGCGCTCAAATTCTAGCTATTTAAAGTATCTTTTTCTCGGTTTCCTATTAGTGACCGTGTTAGTTTATATATTGCGCGGCATGGGAATATTATCTTTTTTACCAGGAGGATTAATTTTGTTATTAATTCTCTCTTCCGTGGTGACGGGTTTTATCTACGGAGTCGATAAAACCCGCCGTTTTTAGGAAAATATTGGACCTTACTTCCAGACAGAAACGAGAAGGCTACATCTCATTTTTGTAAATCCACTAAGTTGGGATTTTTAAGGGGAAACTTTCTGCTAAAGTCGGGCGTTACTTTCGATTTTATCACTCAATCCAAGCTTTTGGGGGGTTCTACCCCCCAAACCCCCCGTTGGGGACGCAAGCGCCGTCCCCAAACCCCTCGCGCATTAGTTTTTCGGTGGGATGCTTACAGACGGCTGCTGATATATCTGTGATAATTTAAAAGTCACTGATAATTGCTGATAGTCGGTATTTCTGCAAATGTGAGATACACCCAACGAGAAGAGCCGAACGGTTCTACTGATAATGATTAACCCAAAGGTCAATTTGTCAGCAATCCCACGGATAAAAATAACTGATGGTGAGCCATAGATATTTCTCCAAAATTGAGATGCAGCCATTGCCAAAGGCTAACACACCTAGGCTAATTAACCGGGGACTAAAGAAGATTTGAGCGCAAAAATTTTCTCGATTACCTCTTCTACCACCTTATCGGGAGTGGAAGCGCCAGAAGTAACTCCGATGGCAATTTTTCCCTCATTTAACCAGTTATCGGTGATGATTAAATCACCCCCTAAAGGTTTATGTTCGATGCGATTACCGGGGAGAATGCGCTCGGCACTATCGATATGATAGGAGGGAATGGCACGCTCGATCGCTATTTCCTGTAGGTGAGTGGTATTAGAGGAATTATAACCGCCAATTACCACCATTAAAGAAACCGGTTCTTTCACCAGTTCAAACATGGCATCTTGACGCTCTTGAGTGGCATCACAGATGGTATTAAAACTCATGAAATGATCTTTAAAATCGATCGGTCCGTACTTTCTCAACATAGTATGCTCGAAGAGTTTGCCAATTTCCTCCGTTTCACTTTTAAGCATCGTGGTTTGATTGGCAATACCGATATAATCTAGATCGCGATCGGGATCGAAACCCTGGGAATGAGCATTTTTAAACTTCTCTAAAAACTCGTTTTTATCGCCACCGTGGAGAATATAATTAGCGACATAATTAGCTTGAGCCAAATTTAAAACGATCAGATAAGTGCCGGCAAAAGAGCTAGTGGCGATCGTTTCTTCGTGATTATATTTGCCGTGAATAATCGAAGTGTGGTCCTTTTTTTTGTGCTTTTCCACGGAATTCCACACCTTAGAAACCCAGGGACAAGTGGTATCCACAATCATGCAACCCTTATCGTTAAGTATTTGCATTTCCGAAATACTAGCCCCAAAAGCGGGTAAAATCACCACATCCCCCGATTCCACCACACTAAAGTCTTTTTGGCCATTTTCGACGGGAATAAAACCCACGGCCATGGCCCGCAGACGCTGATTGACCGAGGGATTGTGAATAATTTCGTTAGTAATCCAGAGACGTTCCTGGGGAAAATGCTGACGAGTTTCATAGGCCATGGCGACCGCGCGTTCTACCCCCCAACAAAAACCAAAAGCTTGAGCGAGATAGATCGTCACGTCACCCCGTTGTAAACGATAATTATTTGCACGAATTTTTTGGATCAGGTCGCTTTGATACTGATTGGTCATCGCATCCATTACTTCCTCTTTGTGACCGAATCCCTTGCGGTTATAGTTATCCGATTGCTGTAGGGTACGTTTAAAGGATTTTGTATCCATGATTCTCTGATAGGGGTATTGGTGGCGCTAAATTGGTCGAGACAGTAGCTTGTCATATATTAAAGATACCTTATCTAGTCAGCCCAGGAGGCTTTTAGAGACTAGAGAGAAATTCCTCGTCGATATCGTAACCAAACTGTTGAGCGAAAAATTTTAAGCGAGATAAAGCAGGAATTTGCTGACTTTTCAGCCAATCAGACAAAATAAAGAGTTTTTGCATCACAAAAATCTCCAAAGCTTCGGGATTATATTGAATTCCTTCCCCACGATGGAATTGATGGGGAACCAACATAGCAGCATAACGGGCGATTTCTCCCTGTTTTGGGTCAAGAATAAAGATTAACCAGGGATAAACTGCATCCAAACGCAAAAACCACAGCCTGACTTCCGGTATCTCCGATAATTCCCGCATATCACCCTCCGCGCGAGGATAATCTATCTCTAATTGTAGAGCTTGTTCCAATTCCGCGATCGCTGATCGGGACTGATAATCTTGAATAATAGTCTCTAAAGATGAGAGATCGAGATTTTGGATTTGATTGGGTTTAAGAGCGATTTTGACAGTCATAGGGGCAAATAAAAGGTTACATCAGGCAAAATTACTGTTTTTTATCCCTAGATCGACAATGATCTATCTCAGAAAATACTCTCAATCGGGACAAAAAAACTAAGTTTGACTATTCTCTCACTCCGGAGCGAGAGAGGAAAACCAGACTAAAATCCCCAGGGTTGGATTTCTCCTACCAGGGTAAGCGCATCTCATACTAAATCCGTTGAGTATAGGCTACTTATAGAGGGGAGGCAAAAAGCAACAGGCACTCATGCAAAAGGGGAAATAAATAATCAGTTTTTAATAACCAGATTTAGTATCAAAGCCTATTGACAGCTAGATTGTAGCTCCTGAGTGGAAGCAGGTAAGGCAGCCCAGGGTAAGCATATAATCATTAGACTTCTTGCAGAAGTCAGGCAACAGGCAAAAGGCAACAGGCAACAGAAAGAAGAATAGATGCTTTCAGCATCAGGATTGATTACTTTTTGACTTTTGCAAGAGGTTTATTATCCATCCCTTAGGCTGAAGGTCGGGGTAAAGTACCCAGCCGGCGGTCTTAAAGAAGTCCTCTACTTGCTCAAACAGGGTGGGATGATTAGTGGAATGCCTGAACCCGATCGAGTGATTGTGATCAAGCTAGATGAGTTTTTTTACTGGTGATAAAGGTGAGTGTAAGCGTGCAGATTTTATAATTATCGCTAATACCACTAATGAAAAAGTTATCCTTTGTTTAGAAATGAAGAAAAGCAGAGATTCTAATTCATCGATAAGTAGGTGGGTGGAATTAAATATAAAATAAACGTAGGTTGGGTTGAAGCATGAAACCCAACGCCCGCATGGGTTACGCTACCGCTAACCCATCCTACAAATAATTGTGCCTACCTACTTAATTAAACAATTAACAGGAGCCAAATGCTTTGTCTCCTATTGTCGTGAAATCGGACGCTTATTTTGGAATCAACCCGATTTTCTTCAGGACTATCAATATCGCTTTGTTAGCATTAAAAATATCAGTATTTCTAAAACAACCACGAGCAGCAGTAAACCTTCTCAAAAAAGTGAGATTCACGATCAACCAGAAAAAATGTTAAAAATTTCTGCTCAAGCGAAGCACTTTCAAGAATTAATTTATACTAAATCCAGTTATCAAAGACTGATTATCTATTTCTCTTTTGCCTTTTGCCTGTCCTGATATGTAGCCTATAGTCAACGGATTTAGTATTAGTCCTATAGCTTGACATTATGACCGATTTAATCTCGATCGAATAACGATCTTTTGCCGAGAGTGCCGAAAGAGCCTTATCGATGCTCATTTTTAAAAACTTCAAACACCTGCCGGCTGAAATATTTTAACTTATCAGCCACCTTAGCAGAAGGTTGATAATTGCCGACTAATTGCCAATTTTCCACCGTAGATAGTCGCCAAGCGGTTCCTTGATGGTTAAAAGCCTGCATTTCTAAGCCAATCAAACGCTGATGCTGATCCTCGCTATCGAGATGAAAACGAATTTGTACCAGAATACTGCGCCCTTGAATTCTGGGACTCCAACCGGGAAAATGGAAAGCGATATCGATCGAGTCGGGATCCGTTAACTCCCTTGTGTGGGGATCGTTGCGCCAAGGTTTCAGATCTGCCTTTGCATCGGGGAATTGTTGTTTAAACAGGTTGACGAGTGTGGCGATCTTCGCCGTTAATTCTAATCCTTTTGCCTGTTCCGACGCATTCATGCTCACCTCTGATAATTGCTTATAAAGTAACTATTTATACAGTTTAGCCCTGCTTTTTGCGACTATTGGAACAATTATAACGATATTTTCTCGATCGAGTCCAAAATGCCGCGCCTGTCAATCCAGATAGCCGCTGCCAAAAAGACACAATCAAAACTAAACTAGAAAAGAGGACAATCGACAGGAACAGTATTTTCTATGAATCCCCAAGAGTCTCTATTGCAATCGATCGAAAAATTAGGCTATCGGGTTACGGTGGGTGATGTGGCGGCAAAATCGGGTTTAGAGATTAACGCTGCACAACAGGGATTATTAGTTTTAGCTGCGGAAGCGGGGGGACATTTACAGGTAGCAGACACGGGGGAGATTATCTATCTTTTTCCCGAAAATTTTCGCTCGATTCTTCTGAATAAATATTGGCAATTGCAGTTAAAAGCTTTCGCCAGTAAAATCTGGCAAGTGGTTTTTTATATTATTCGTATTTCCTTCGGCATTGTTTTAATTATTTCGATTTTAATCCTCTTGTTTGCTATTCTGGCGATCCTGATAGCCTCAATGTTTAAAGATAGTGACTCGGATAATAATTCGGGAAATAACAACATTAATATTAACTTCTTTCCCACGGACTTTTTCTGGATTTTTTATCCCGATTTTGGTAATAACTACTACGAAAAAAGAGATCGGGAAGTTAAGGCAGAAAAACCCCCTAGTAAGATGAATTTTCTCGAGTCAGTTTTTTCTTTTCTTTTTGGCGATGGCGATCCTAATTTTAATTTAGAGGAGAGACGCTGGCAAACTATCGGTAAAGTAATTCAAAATAATCGTGGCTCGATTATCGCTCCACAAATTGCCCCCTATCTCGATAGTATTACCCCCAGTCAGGAGGAGACAGAAGATTATATACTCCCAGTTTTAACTCGTTTTAATGGGTTGCCGCAAGTGTCCGATCGAGGCGATATTATCTATTATTTTCCCGATCTACAGGTGACAACCAAACAGAGAAAATTACAAACAGTTTCGCCCTATCTAAGGGAAAAACGCTGGAAGTTTAGCGAAGCGGATAGTGGTCAAATTATCCTAGCTTTAGGTTTAGGAGCGGTTAACTTTATCCTCGCTTTAGTTTTAGGATATTTGCTCAACAGTGATAGTGTCGATTTGAGCGGTTCTCTGGGGTCGATAGTCACAGGAATCTACGGGTTTCTCCTCAGTTATGCCGCTGCTTTTTTGGGGATTCCCCTCGGTCGTTATTTCTTTTTACAGTGGAGAAATGAGCGGGTTAATCAACGCAATCAACAGCGAGAAAAAAGAGCAGATCTATTAGCACAAAATAATCCTGAATTAGAGCAAAAACTGGCCTACTCTCGTCAATTCGCTGACCAAAAAGTGATTACAGATGCTGATATTAGTTATTCTACCGATCAAGACTATCTCGAACAAGAGATCGAGCGCTCGGATAAAATCGATCGAGAATGGCAAAAACGCTTAGAATCGCCCGATTCCTGACTCCTGCTTGAAAGAGGGTGTGGGGTGTAGGGTGTGGGGTGTGGGGTGTGGGAATTATGAATTATGAATTATGAATTATGAAGTGGGGAAATGGGGAAGTGGGGAATGGGGAAGTGGGGAAGTAGGGAAGTAGGGAAGTGGGGAAGTAGGGAAGTGGGGAAGCTGTCTCATCACCCTATCACCCCAAAACCCTACCACCCTATCACCCTATTTCCTGACGACCGACTCCTGCTTTGGCTCTCCCAGCTTTGGTGGGTAAAATGTATTCTAAGATACATTTCTCAAGAGCGAGGGGGTGGAACGAACCACAAAGACACAAAGGACACAAAGATCGATCGATCCTATGTCAATTAAACTTATCACACAGAACCTA
>NZ_JBHFLL010000013.1:0-7480 GCF_041928595.1 Microcystis sp. BLCC-F209 | reverse complement strand
AAAATAGGCTTTTCGAGGGTAATTCTTGTTTTAATTCTCCATGTACGCAGTCTTTAAAAGCCTCTATTTCGTTCCAAGACACGATTAAGAGTGGCTTTTAGGCTAAGTATAATTACTTATCGCGTAAGTGAGATGCTCCCGTCTTTAAAAGCCTCTATTTCGTTCCAAGACACGATTAAGAGTGGCTTTTAGGCTAAGTATAATTACTTATCGCGTAAGTGAGATGCTCCCAACTGCCAGGTCCCCACAATCCCAAGACGATGAGGGTTCCATCTTCTAACCAAGTGGAGGTTTTCACGACTCCACTCTCGATTTTCCAGAAATTAGGATTTCTGAGCGGCAAAATTGCCCGATTATCAAAGTGCCAGCGATGGGGGGTTGGTGGTTGATAGGTAAGCGTCATGATTGGTAAGTAGTCGTGCAAAATTAATTTCCTAGTCGAGACAGGAGACGGGATACAGCTATTAGGGATCGGATTTGATAATTTTGGGGTAAAAACGATAATTACCCCAAAAAAGACTGATTTTATGCCCTTACAAGCCCTATTTATTTCGGGGTGCTAGTCTTTTCCAGTTCCGTGGTGGCCGAGGAGATCAGTTCTTGCCAAGCTCGATCGCTTTCCTGTAGAGTCTGTTTAACCGCGTCGATGGTCTTTTCCACGCGAGTTTTCAGGAAAGGGGAAGCATTATCTTTGAGTCGTTCGGTGTCGTCGGCTAAGATATCGATCGTCTCGGAGGTATTAACAAGGCTATTTTCTAGGGTAATAAGGTTGTTTTGCAGGGTTTCACTGAGTTTAGCCCCAGAATTGACCAATTTTTTCCCTAATTTGCTCACTTTTTCCCCTAGATCGTCAATATTATCTGCTAAGTCCTCTAGGTTGTCCTGTTGAGCTTCGATAATCTTCTTGTCGAGAGAAGGAGCGGCTAGTTGAGCCTTTAGGTCATCGATAGCCGATTTTGCCGCTTGGATGGCTTTTTCATAGGCAATTTGGGCATCTTCCAGAATTTTTGGCCTAGAAACCTCATTTTTTTTCTTGACTGGTTCCACCACAGTGCCACCCGTTGCCGTTGCACGGTCGATGACGGCCAACTGTTCGGGGAGTAGGGGCAAGGCGATCGCATTTCCCCTTCCCCCTAGGAGCAAAGTGACAGTTAAGAGGAAAATCAGCAGCCGGAAAACTTGATTTTTGAGGCTTTGAAAGCTCTTATTTCGGTTGATCATAGTTGGATTTTCTCCTGTTCAGAAAAGTGGTTACTCTATCTAGATATTATCATATAAAATATTTATTTGTTATTTATTTACAAAAAATTTTATAAATAATTTATTATATTTTTAATTAATAAATTGCAGACAAAAACATAATTTTTTTGAAGTAAAAGCTAGTAAGAAAAAGCTTTTACTCTCTCAAAAAAATTGATTTTTATCACTTTTTTTTATTAATGAGATGCTGAATTATCCGATGGATTTATTTCTTGATTAATCGGGGATATTTTCTTACGACCTTTAATATATTTGCCTAAAGATTTATTTTTCTTAAGTCGTTTAATGCCACTTAAAGTGCACAGAGAGAATAGAGTTCCCACCAGAACCATCTGCCATAAACCGCAACCAGAAGCGGCGCCTAATCCTGCCGCTAACCAGATAGTCGCCGCCGAAGTCAAACCTTTCACCTCCACCTTATTTAGTTCCCGATGGGATTGTTGTAGGATGATTCCCGCCCCTAAAAAACCGACACCAGAAGCGACCCCTTGAATAGTGCGACTGAGAGCATTAGAAGACGCATAACCCACATCTCCCTCCGCTTGTAGGGGAATCATGACAAACATGGCAGCCCCGAGACTAACGATGATAAAAGTTCTCAATCCAGCCGGACGACCGCCTCGCTGTCGGTTATAACCAATCAGACAGCCGACGGCCATAGCCATACTGAGCCGAAAAATAATCGTTTGCCAATCTTCCGAGTCAAAAAACATTGTTTAACCCATCAAATGAGATAAAAACTTCGCCTAACCAATCAAAGCCCTTTCCAGATCCCGCTTTAAATCGTTTCTATTCTCGATCCCGATCGATAATCCTAGTAAAGCCGGTGTTACAGGTGGAAGTGGAATAAATGGGAATCGTTACCGCCCCATGGCTAGAGTCTGGTTCTTGCCCCCCATGAATCGCCCTCGTTGCAAATTCCATCAATTTACTGTCCTATTAGTCGATATCTTCGAGGTCTTTAAACAGGGCCGTGCTGAGGTAACGTTCCCCGAAACTAGGCTGAATCATGACGATTAATTTATCTTCGTTTTCGGGTCTTTTGCCCACCTGAATCGCCGCCCATAAAGCGGCCCCAGCCGAAATGCCCGATAGTAGTCCCTCCTGACGAGCTAACCGTCGTGCGTAGGCGAAAGCCTCTGTATCATCGACGATAATCACCTCATCGATTAATTCCGGTCGGAAAATTGCCGGGATAAAACCGGCGCCGATGCCTTGGATTTTGTGCGGACCGGGTGGTCCTCCCGATAAGACGGGACTATTAGAGGGTTCAACTGCGATCGCTTGAAATTGGGGACGACGGGGTTTAATGGTTTCGGCAATACCGGTAATGGTTCCCCCGGTTCCCACGCCACCGATAACGATATCTACCAGGCCGTCGGTATCGGCCCAGATTTCTTCGGCGGTGGTTTCTCGGTGAATTTTCGGGTTGGCTGGGTTGCGGAACTGTTGCAAACTATAGGCGTTGGGGGTGTTTTCGACTATTTCCTCAGCCCGGGCGATCGCTCCTTTCATGCCTTGGCTACCCGGGGTTAATTCTAATTGCGCCCCGTAGGCTTTTAACATCGCCCGTCGTTCTAAACTCATGGTTTCGGGCATGGTCAGGACTAGGCGATAGCCTTTGGCCGCCGCTACCATGGCCAGGGCGATGCCGGTATTACCGGAAGTGGGTTCCACCAGAATTGTTTTATCGGGGTGAATTAGTCCGGCGGCTTCAGCGTCCTCCACCATACTGACCCCGATGCGATCTTTAACCGAGGCGGCGGGGTTCATACTTTCCAGTTTGACGACGATGCGGGCTTTTACTCCCTCTGCTACTGGGATTCGATTCAGTTGGACTAGGGGAGTCCGTCCTACCAATTGGGTGATGTCTCTTGCGATCGGCATAATCCCACTTGCTTTGTATTTGTTGGCTATTTTTGATTATATATGTATTTAAGATGTTTTACAATACTTTTTAAGTCAGAGTACACTGCAAAATGCTGGTGTTGGCACCTCTGATCACAACGTCGGCGGGGATCCCTGTCGATTTTTTTGCCTTGCCACTTTTTTTGTATATCGAAGCACAATCGGTAAAATTGTCCTGGGAAATTTCTCTTAATTTAGTTAATTATTATTGGTATATAAAAGCACATTTGTTTAAACAACTTAAAGGAATTATTAGAGAGATGAAAAGAGCGATACTTTTTCTTGGTATCGGGTTACACATTTAAGAAAGTTTTCTGAGATTTATCCTAAAAAATTATTTTTTTGCTGTTTTTTTAAGAAACAATTTTTAATAAATAAAAGTAGGAAAATGGTCTATAAAATAATTCATGGCAAAAACGAAGTATGTCTGGAAGCGCCTATCAACGCTAAATTCAATTAACAAGAATTGTTCCTCGATATACAAAAAAATCTGGACAAGGGAGAGTAAAATTTTTTCAAGGACGATAGTATAGTCCCAAGAAAAAAACTCCTAGATACTTTATCGGAAAAAATAAAGAAAAGCCAGAGAAATCAACCTCGATATTTTGCCGAAACCAATCATCATTATAGGAGATGAAAACTATGGTGTTAGATGCCTTTGCCAAAGTCGTTTCTCAGGCCGATACCCGCGGGGAATACCTGAGCGAGAATCAAGTCAATGCCCTAATTGCCTTCGTCAAAGATGGTAATAAACGTGTGGATGTGGTCAATCGTCTTTCCAGTAATTCTTCTGCGATCGTTACCGATGCCGCGCGTAGTTTGTTTTCAGAACAGCCCGTTTTAGTTGCCCCCGGTGGCAACGCCTATACAAACCGTCGTGCCGCCGCCTGCCTGCGGGATTTGGAAATTATCCTGCGCTACGTTACCTATGCCACCTTCACCGGCGATGCCAGCATCCTCGATGATCGCGCCTTGAACGGTCTCCGGGAAACCTACGTCGCCCTAGGAGTTCCGGGGGCTTCTGTTGCGGCCGGAATTCTCAAGCTCAAGGACGCTTCCCTTGCCCTAGCGGCCGATCCCAACGGGATCACTCGCGGGGATTGCAGTTCTTTACTAGCAGAAGTCGCTTCTTACTTCGATCGAGCGGCGGCGGCAGTTTCCTGATGCTGTGACTTTCTTATCTAAATCCGATCAAACTTTTGTAGGAGCAATTCCATCCATGACCAAGACCCCTTTAACCGAAGCGGTGGCTACTGCCGATTCCCAAGGCCGTTTTCTCAGCAGTGCTGAATTACAAGTAGCCTTCGGTCGTTTCCGTCAGGCCGCCATCACCCTAGAAGCGGTAAAAATCCTCGCCCAAAAGGCCCCCAGTTTAGCCCAAGAAGCAGCCAACGCTGTCTATCAAAAATTTCCCTACACGACCCAACTCCAGGGGCCGAACTATGCCTACGATGAGCGGGGGAAATCCAAGTGCGTTCGCGATATCGGCTACTATATCCGGATTATCACCTATGCCCTCGTGGTGGGCGGTACAGGCCCGATCGATGAATATCTGGTCGCCGGTTTGAGTGAAATTAATAGTGCTTTTGAACTATCTCCTAGCTGGTATATCGAAGCCTTAAAATACATCAAAACCAATCACGGATTAAGTGGGGATGCTGCTGTAGAAGCTAATTCCTACATTGATTATGTGATCAACGCCCTTAGCTAATTTACGTCAACTTCACATCAAAATAAGCTCAAATCTCCTAAATTCACCTCGGGATGAGCGCCGAGGTTTTTTTGCGTCCGTCTAACTTGGTCGTCCTCGGGAACCTACCCTAACAAAAAAACCATCTTGGGCAAGATGGTTAAACACAACGAGTATAAACCGACAAACTTGACTTTAGACTGCTTTTTCTGGCCCGGTAGCGACGGGCAGATCCGTGGTACTGTACTCTGTCCAAGAACCCTCATAAATTCGCACCTTGGGATAACCGAGCAGATGTTTGAGGACAATATACTGTAAAGTCGCTTCCCGTCCGGTACTGCAACTGACGATAATATTATCCGAGGGCTTGATGTTGCGTTGGGCAAGAATCTTCCTGATTTCGTCTAAAGATTTCAATTTATGAGGATTTTTCAGGGATTCATCCGGATTATTCGCTTCCGTAAAGGTCGGCCAGGGTATATTTTTCGCCCCCGGAATATGACCATTTCTCAGCCAGATATCCTGTTTCCCCTGAAAAAGTTCTTCGGGTCTAGGATCGATAAAAACCACATCGGGTTTGCCGAGCAATTTCTCTACTTCTGCTAAATTTACCCGAATCGAGGGATTATCACGGACAGTAAAGCTCCCGGGTTGATATTTAGGGAATTCTTTAGTTACCTTTTGTTCGGAACCCTTATAACCCTTAAAACCACCATCTAAGACCGCCACATTTCGGAAACCCGATCGCTCTAGTAAATAGGCGACCATGGTTGCCCCCAAGACATCGCGACCATCGGAATATACCAGCACTCGATCGCCATTAGTGATTCCCGCGGCGGCAAAGAGACTGCCAATTTTATCCTCTTGCCAATATTGAACCGGCAAAAATCCGTTTGGACCACGAAAATTATTGTCGGCTATATTCACCGCTTTCGGTAAATGACCGGTGATATATTCTAAAGGATTAATCCGCACATCGAGAATTTTTAACTTCGGATCCTTGAGATTTTGTGCCACCCACGCCGGCGAGACAAAATCTATCTTAGTCTCAGATTTAGACGTGGCCATCAGGGGCGATGACGGGGCTAAGGTAAAGGTTAAAATGCAGAGGAGAACTAAAGTGAAAAAAGCAAGGGGACGGCTTTGAAACCGTCCCAGGGATAGACCCTTCCCTTGACGCAGTTTTGGTTTCATGATTCAGTGTCAGCGACGAGTATCAAACGATAATTACTATAGGGCTTTGATTAGCTTTTTCCAAAAATTTAGGTATAACGTGATATTTTTTTTGCAGCAAGTAGGCCGATTAATTATTAATTTCTTCTTGGGTGTTGATCGCCTTGGGTGTCTCTAATAACTGTTGCCACCAGATATGAACTAGGAGAGACCAAGCGATCGCTAAAAGCCAAGCGGCAAGGATATCGCTAGGAAAGTGAACTCCTAAATAAAGACGAGTCCAAGCAATAACCAAAACCAACGGAATCCCCAGTAAAACTACCCCGAAAAACCAGCGCGTTCTCCAAGATAGGATCAGTAAAGAAATGACTAACAGGGAACTAAATAAAGCATGACCGCTAGGGAAGGCAAAATCATCGGGTAACGGATAAAATAACTGCCAAAATTGCGGGCGATTTCGATGAAAAAAAATCTTGAGATTATAACTAATTGCCCAACCTCCCGCCATAGTCACAAGGAGATAAGCGAACCCATACCAGTATTTTTTGAGGGCAAAAATCAGCAGTGAAATTGTTAGTATCGGAGCTACTCCCCAATAAGTGCCTAATCCCGTTAGTTTTATGGCCAAAAAGTTTAGGTTTAAATTAGTAGTTTGATGAATAGATAGCATTAGGGATTTTTCCCAAGCAAATCCTTGGGGATGCCGCTCAACAGCGAGCGCTAAATCCGTAAAAGTTAGCGATGTTAACAAGATGGCTAAGAAAATTAAGCTATTGTTTAAGTAGGTTTTGGCAATCACGGGGAAAAAGTGGCGATCGAGGATAACAGGGGCATTTCTAATACCTGAAAATGAATTAGGCCCAGAATAACTAAAGTGTAAACTGTCGAGGAAAGTAATCCATTTCTTAATTCTTTTTGCCAATGGCGTTCTTCTTTCTCTCCACCGATTAATTCTTTCGTTCCGAACTGCATCAGCAGAATTCCCACCAGATTGGATAACCAATAACCAACCATGGCCGCTGGTAGAAAAAAATCGGCGTGTAAGCAAGCAATTAAACGACCGAAACCGTAGGCGATCGGCAGATTAAAAATTAGATCGTTCCACCAACACAGGGGCGATAATAAGTAACCGATCAATACCAAGGTTCCGTTTTTGATTTTGTCAAGTAGATACATCTTTTTTTTAGTTACTAACTATCATCTTTGTTTTTTTTGCCATCAGCTATCTAAGTAAGTAGCTGTTGAAAATTGTCAGATACCCCCCTTATTAAGGGGGGATTAAGGGGGGATCGGCACCCCCCTTATTAAGCTGTCCTTTAGTCACATCTTTCTTAACATTTCAAACCTTTGTAGCACAAGGCTTTCAAGACTCGGTTAACAATCTGTAATATTCCTTGTTGACACCCTTACTGACAAGGAAAAAACTGAAATCAAGTCAGGATAAGGGTT
>NZ_JBHFLL010000129.1:0-9454 GCF_041928595.1 Microcystis sp. BLCC-F209 | reverse complement strand
AAAATAGGCTTTTCGAGGGTAATTCTTGTTTTAATTCTCCATGTACGCAGTCTTTAAAAGCCTCTATTTCGTTCCAAGACACGATTAAGAGTGGCTTTTAGGCTAAGTATAATTACTTATCGCGTAAGTGAGATGCTCCCTTACTCACTGTTGCTACTGTACCTCATGAGTCAGAGAATTGCTATAAAATATCCAATAACAATTTATCCTTATGATGACGAGGGATATGTATCGGAAATTAAGAATATTCCAGGATGTTTCACTCAGGGAGAAACCCTAGAGGAAACCTTAATCAGTAAACAGTAATCAGTAATCAGTAATCAGTGAACTGAAAACTTACATCTGATAACCGATAACTGATAACTGATAACTGAATTAAAGCCATTCGATTTCTTTAGCTTTTTCGGGTAATTTAGCCGTGGACTGTCCTTGGCTGCGGGACTGAAACCCAATTAAATCGAGGGGAGTAGCCAATAAATCTACTATATCAGCCTTGCCAAACAGTAACTTGAGGGTATTTTTTGGTAGATCTTTTAATAACCAACGACCGAGACTAAAAAATAACTGTTGATTGGTTAAAGGTCGCATCAATTCGACCCCGTGCAATTCGTGAAGATAGCGATTTGAACAGCCGTAGCGTTGAAATTGACTGCGAAAACTCTTGATAGTCGAACGATGACGATGGTAAATAATTGCCTCTGGTGCGTAGGTTAATTGCCAGTCGGTTTGTTGTTGAATACGCCAACAGATATCGGCATCGCCACCCGTAGTTAAATAGGGACGAAATAGACCAACTTTCTCGAAAGCGGCTTTTCTAATTGCTAAATTAGCTGTTTGACCATAGGGAGAAAAAGGGTGTTCTAAGAGAAATTTTTGCGAGAGAATCTCTCGACGTTCAGCATATTTTTCTAGCATTGAGTTACCAGTTAAAGCTAATATTTCCCCTGCAACGATACCGATATTAGCATCACCAAAGGGTTTAACTATTTCTTCTAACCATTGATAGGAAGGACGACAATCGGCATCGGTAAAAACTAACAGATTATAACGGGCATTTTTTATGCCTAAATTACGAGCGGCGTAGGAACTTTGAATCTGATTTTCTGTAAGCACAACTAACGGAAATCCTGACCCTTTACTCTCGATCGCTGCCTGTTCTAAAATAGACCCAGTTTGATCGCTGCTATTGTTATTTACGAGAAGATACTCCACTTGCTCTCGGGGATAAGTTTGACTTTGCAAACATTTGAGCAAATCGGGAAGATCATCTTCACCATTGTAGATGGGAATGATTACTGATATAAAGGGAAAAATCATCAGAGACCGCCTAGAGTTGACCGCTACCTAGTCTAATACAATCACTGTAAACTTTTATGGCAAACGTTGACTTAAAATATATTCGGCAATTGCCAGATCCCCCGGGGTAGTAATTTTTAAGTTAGTTTCTTCACCGACGACAATTTTCACGGGAAAACCACATTTTTCTAATAAGGCAGCATCGTCGGTGACTTCCCAAGCTAATTTTCGCCCCTGTTCATGACATTCTTTTAATAATTTTACCTGAAAACCCTGGGGCGTTTGGGCCGCCCACAACCGCGATCGATCCGGTGTATCCTCAATCCAGCCCTTGCTATCGACAATTTTAATCGTATCTTTTACCGGAATGGCCGCAATAAAACCCTGACAAGTGGCTAAAGCGGCCGCACAGCGATCGAATAATTCGGGAGTGGCTAAACATCGCGCCCCATCGTGAATTAAAACCGTCTCAGCCCCCTCTGGTAGGGCTTGTAAGCCATTATAAACTGATTTTTGTCTGGTTTCGCCTCCTTGGATGATTTGCACGGGTTTAAGGGCATTTATGGCGGTGATAATTGCTCGGATCTCCTCAAAGTCTTCTGGTTGTGCCATGATACCAATCCAGATAATTGCCCTGGATTGCATGGCAGCCAGTAAAGTCCAAGCGAGGAGCGGTTTTCCGTGCAGGGTGAGCAGTAACTTATTGCGATCGCTGCCCATCCGTTTACCCATTCCCGCTGCTGGAATTAACAAATACATATTTTTTTCAGGTAAAATTATTAAAAGAGTCAGGAAAGAGAAGGTCAGTGGATAGGAGTGGTTAACTTTTTGCTTGTTATTAGTAAACAGTAAAAACTATCCCTCTTAAGAAAATAAATCGAGGGGAAAGTGACCATAAGTACCGACTAATTGATCATTTTCTGATTGACAAGAAACCAGGACACCGCGATAGGTCCCCGTATAGGAATCGAGATAGGAAGCTTGTCTTTGGGTATTGTATTTAATATACACCGCTCCCTGTTCTGGTTGGTCTTCTGGGAGACTATTAGGTAGGGGATATCCTAGAGCTTGTAGATAACTTTTCAGGGCTTTAAATCCCTCTTCATTGTTATCGGCACAGATACCTAAATTAATTGATTCCGAACCTTGGTTAACTAATAAAATTGCCTGTCTTAGAGCTTCTTCTTCTTCGGGGGATTGGGCAATTTTTAGTTTAATACATCCATATTCTTTTAGGAGTTTCAAGGCTTCTTCCATAGACATGAGCGGTTAGATAGACGGGGCTAAAGATCAAAAATAAGCTGGTGCTGCTGTCCTTAACGACAAATTGCCAAGAAAAAAAGCCCTAAATCATTGAGATTTGGAGATAGGAAAATTCTGCATTGGTTTTAATCGTAAGCGGGGCAATTCCGATCATATCAGGTTGGGGACAGGAAAATTTATCGGGGTTGTTCGATCGCTCCGGGTTGTGCGTACATTTTACTCACTGCTTTTTGATAGCCGAAGTAAGCACCTATAATAATTCCAGCACCAAAACCAATCGCTAGGTAAGACAAAATTATACTGAGGGGACAAGGGGAATCTCTCCGATGAGATAGGGAAAATCCCTCACCAGTAGCCACAATATCCTCAGCAGCTTCAGGGAACTCCTCTGGTTTCTCTAGGGCTTTTTCTTCGGTTGTTTCAGAGTCTTCCAAAGCTTCTGGGTCGTCTTCTCGGTCATTTTCGGCGATTTCTGCGGTTATTATCGGCAAAGAGTTTAATTTGGTGACATGATTGACGATTAAATCATCTTGACTCAGGGTTATCGATTCTTGCCAAGCGGGGATATCGGATTCCTCGGTCATACCGTAAACGATCACTTGTTCTAATCCATCGATGCCCAAGCTTTTGATTTCTGCCGACAAAAAAGGCAATAATTTGTGTTGATTGGGTATCCTTTTGGATTGAACTTTGAGAGTCAGGGCATTTTCTTGTGAGGTGGCTTCAATAACCTCTATTTTTCTGGTTAAGAGACTTTGGTTAAGTAGGACAATAATAGCGGCTGCATCTTGCTGTTTAGCGGCATGGATAAGTTGTACCTGATTCATGGCCTTGAGGGACTAAAGAGAGGATATTATACTAAATACTTGGCCGAGTGGGAAGTAGGTTTTTACAGTCGGATTGGGGGTTAATCACACTATTAAAAGCGGATTTAGTATCGGTCTGTCCATCTCTCCCCCCTATGCCACTTAAATTTCCGCCACGGCTCTTTCGATTAAACGACGAGCCAGGGTTTGAATGCCAGTATGTTCATAGTAATTAGTCGTCATATCGAGGAATGCCCCGACATATACCAATTTATCGGCAGAAAAGTCGATAAATCCCTGGATTTTGCTCAATAATCCCTGCTGGCTCAAACTGCGCTCGCTGACAAAACCACTCATCCAACCTTTAGTGGAGTCGAAACTTTGACCGATAAAGTCTAATTTTCTGGCAGTATTTCCCCCCGGAATCAATTCTTTAATACTGCCGAAAGTGGAGTTAGATTCTAATTCTTCTGGCCTGAGAATGCTGAGGCCCGATTCCACTTTGCGGATAAAACTGCCCCCCAGGGGAATTAAACCATCCAAACAAACTAACGCCGCCATCCGCATCAGGGATTCGCCGCTATAATCTCCCAGAGAAGCGACGAAATCATCGATACTATCCCCCGGAATGCCATTAATTTGACAAAAAGCGATTAATTCTGTCACTAATTTCAGGGTTAGATCGATGGTTTGCGCTTTTTCGGGGGCAGGAGTTAATCTTTCGATTAAACCGCCCATGAGGGGAATTTTACCACCGACGGCATTGGCAAGAGAGGCGGTGGCTAGGGCATTATCGGCGCTGTCGATGGTTTGGTAGAGCCAGAGCGCCCGTTGATAGCCCTGGGATTTATCATTAAACAACCAAACGGCTCGATCGCCAATCTGTTGAATCATGCTTTCGTCGGTTTCGCCGGTGACTTTGATAATTGTATTTTTAAACCCGACTAGGTTATCCCACTGTCCCGGCACCACATAATCAAGGGTTTTGAGAACTTTGACGGTGAGATTATTCGTCGGTAATTCGTCCACCAGTTGAAAAATTGGCTTACTCACGGATGTCTCCTTACTTTAACTTTGCTAAACCATCTAAATCGAACTTAGCTAACCAAGCTTGGCGATCGCTGGCGGTAAAATCCGGCTCCCGCGATAAAACCTTGACTTGATAGCGATTATTGACTAAAACGGCGGTGGCGGTTGCACCCTGTTCGACAGAGGGAAAACCTTTAATTGTGGTTTGACTGTCTTGGAATTTATTGGCCGCCGCGGGATTATTGCTGATGTCAGATATGGCTAACATAGCCAGAACTTTGCCATCTTGCTTCAGTTTTGCCTCGGCAAAGCCTTTTTTCTCCTGGGTATAGACGCGCTCGTATCCTCCCCCAGAAGGCGGGAAAAACCGATTAAAACTGCCGCCAGAGGTGGATTCTTTCACCACTGCCGCCGCCCCGCGAGCGGTACTTTCTTGTTGCGCTTGGTCAAATTGCGAGGGAGCTTTAGCACAGGAAGTTACTAGCAAAAGTGTCGCTAATACCCCTGCTATCAAGATTTTGCCCAATCGAAAGCTCATAGTTATCTTAATTAAAACTTGCTCATGTTTGTTTGTAGTATATCTCTCGCTTATTGCTGATTATTGTTAAGTTTTTCTAGATGCTGTCACACTGGACCGAAAAAAAACAGAAAATCAGCAAAATACAAGTCATTAACGACGGCAGGAGGCAGTCCCGATGAAAAAATTTTCACCCCCACAGATGAAAGAGGTTTCCTTCCCTACACCCCACACCCTGCCCCCCCGATGTCGGGGGGGTTGGGGGGGCTACACCCTGCCCCCACCGAAAAACTTTTTGCCGCAAACCCTAGCTACAGTCCCGCAATTGCCCCTCGCGCCATAGATGCGATCGCTTGTTCCGTAGCCCGGGGTAGATGATAATACTTACCCCCGGCTTTTAGGGCTAATTCTTTGGCAAAACCAGTGGAGACGAATTTTTTCTCCGTATCGATAACCAGCAGTTTAATGCCTAAAGAGCGAATTTTAGCGGCAATATCGAGCAGTTCTGCCTTAATATCCGGTTTTTCCCCCTCCGGAATCGGTTCGCCTAAAGATTTCGCCAAAGGAATATTACTTCTCCCGTCGGTAATCGCCACAATCACCACTTGACCGATATCTCCCGATAAACGGGCATTCATCCCCACATGAACCGCTTGGGTTAAACCGTGAGCTAAGGGGGAACCACCGCCACAGGGCAGGGTTTCTAGACGTTTTTTCGCTAGGGTAATCGATTTGGTCGGCGGCAATAGTACATCTGCTCGCTCACCCCGGAAAGGAATCAGGGCAATCTGGTCGCGATTTTCGTAAGCTTCCGTTAACAGACGCATAACCGCACCTTTGGCCGACTGCATCCGATTCAGGGCCATGGAACCGGAGGCATCAACGACAAAGACAATTAAAGAACCGGCCTTGCGGGCCAGCCGTTTTGAGCGCAGATCCCCCTCTTCTATAATCACATGACGTTCGGGATTCCTTAAGCGACGGGCTTTTTGATAGGGGGCAGCCGCCCGGAGAGTGGCATCGACGGCGACTCTTTTTACCTTGCCCCGGGGTAACATCGGCTTAATATAACGTCCCCTATCTTCCGAGAAAATCAGGTTACGCGCCCCCGATTTCCCCTGACGCTGGGCCATCTGGGCAAAATACAACACACTGGGATCCAGTAAAACCCCTTCTGGGTCGAAAACAAATTCTTCCGGCAAATTATCGGGCTGTTCCGGTTCTTTTTCCTCCTCTTTCTCCTCCTCTTTTTCTTCCTGTTCCTGCTGGTTTTCGTCTTGGGGCGGTTCCGGTGGTGGCGGTGGTGGCGGTGGCTGTTGTTCCTGTTCTGGGGGTGGCGGCGTAATCAGCGATCGAGGTACAATAACTAATTCGACGGCTCTTTTTAAGTCATCGGCACTGACTAAATCCCGACCTTCTAAAGCGGCGGCGGCCTTGGCTACTCTCACGGCAAAAATCTCAGCGCGATGACCTTCTACCTTACCTCGCACTGCTTCCTCCACTAGATAACTAATTTGTTCGGGTTTAATTTTTACCTCTTTTAACCATTCCCTCGCCAGGATAATTTCGGTTTTTAGATCATCGATTTCTTGGGCATATTGGGCGATAAAAGCGGTGGGAGAAACAGCATACTCGATCGCCTGATTGACGGCGGTGACTCGTTGGTCTAAACTGAGGACACCATCGGCGGAAAGCGCAATGGCAATTCTATCTAATAAATGGGGTCGTAAATCCCCCTCTTCCGGGTTATAAGTAGCGATCAGGAGCGGTTTACAGGGATGTTGAAAACTGATGCCTTCCCGTTCGATTTGGTTGCGTCCTTCGCTTAAAACCGTTAGTAATTGGTTAGCAATTTGGTCATCAAGTAGATTAATTTCATCGACGTAGAGAATTCCCCGATGAGCGCTGGCTAATAAACCGGGTTGAAAGACTGGTTCCCCCCGTTTCACCGATTCTTCCACATCGACGGAACCCAATAAACGATCCTCGGTGACTCCTAGTGGAATCTGCACGAAAGGGGCCCGGATAACTTCCGTGGCGACCTCTCCACTGCTATATTCTTCTTTAGTGCGATCGTCCCATTCGTCGGGACTGTTGGGATCACAATTAAAGACATTACCTGCAATAATTTCGATCGGTGGCAGTAGGGAATGTATCGCTCGCGCCATGACTGATTTGGCGGTTCCCCGACGACCGGCAATTACCACACCCCCTAGGGCGGGATCCACGGCGGCTAAGAGTAGGGCTAATTTAATCGCTTCTTGGCCGACAACGGCAGTTAGGGGAAAATTGAGGGTCAGAGTGGGCATAGATCTAGATTCAGGCGGCCAAATTCTAGTGTAAAACAGAAGCTCCCAGGCCCGGCACTTTTCCTCTTTTGATTCCCGAACTCAGATTTTAGCTGCATCTCGATGGATTTCTTCATCCCCGAACCGATCGAGAAGTTACCGGGTTAATCTAGGATTAGCTCCTGATAACGGCTGTAGAGAGGAAAGAAATATGATAACGACAATAATCGATCGCCTTACGGAAACCAACCCGCAAATTATGCGAGAATGGCAAGGAAGATTAACCCCGAAAAATATCTCGATCGCCTCGGTTATCTCCCTAGTTGGTCAATTATTAGTTTACCTGTACTACAAGAATCTCTTGCCGGTAGGGGCGGGATTTAGTCGTTACTGTACTGCTAATCCCCCCAATAACAACGATTATTACCCCTATAGTGGACTTAAATACTGTATCCAAGACCTAAATGGTCAATGGATGATTATCTCCCGGTTATGGTGGTTAGATATCTTCACTTTTCTGAGTATTACCGGCATTTTCGCTCTTTTAGTGGTGGGAACCTATCAATTAATCGCCGATCTTTCCGGGGAAGAGCGCCGAGGTACACTTAATTTTATCCGTCTGAGTCCCCAACCCGCCAGAACAATTTTTATCGGCAAAATTTTCGGGGTTCCCATTCTCCTCTATCTCGTCTGTCTTCTCGCTTTACCCTTTCACTTGGGAGCGGGTTTATTAGCAGGTATTCCCTTTTCGTTAATTTTAGCCTTCTACGGGGTTCTAATCGCTAGTTGTGCCTTTTTCTATCATGCTGCCCTGAGTTTCGCTTTGGCCACGCCATGGTTAGGGGGATTTCAACCCTGGTTAGGCAGTGCTACAGTCTTAATCTTTGTGTTTTATAGCACTATTTTTACTTTATCGGGCTATGGCGGTTCCCGTACCCCCTTTGATTGGTTAATTCTCTTTAATCCTAGTTTTGTCCTTCCCTATCTAGTTAAATCTACTTTTCTCCCCCCCGATGCGGTACGCTATCTAGGAATCTCACAAATCTTTGATCTGCGTTGGTACGGTCAATCTCTCTGGCAATCGGTTATAATGGGTATTAGCTTAATTTTGCTCAATTTTGCCCTCTGCACCTGCGGTTTAACCAGAATTATCCAGCGTCGCTTCCATAATCCCCTCGCTACTCTTGTTAGTAAACCCCAAAGTTATTGGATTATGGGCTGTTTTAGTGCCATTAGCCTAGGTTTTGTCTTCCAAACTCTGGAACCGAGCTATCTTTTCGATAATTTTGCGATTCTTAGCGTTTTTGTGGCAATTTTCGGCTTGTTAATCCTTTTTGCCCTCACTCCTCCTCGTCAAACTCTTCAAGATTGGGCGCGCTATCGTCATTTGCAAGGAAAAACGGGCATTAGTCTGGGAAAAGCTTTAATCTTTGGCGAAAAAAGTCCTTCTACTCTAGCCATGGCTATTAACGTCGCCATTGCCATTTTATTCATTCTTCCCGCTATTTTTATCGCCCCTCTCCATCAATATAAACTAGCCACTGCAGCCGGGTTTCTCTTGGGAATGAACATGATTTTAGTCTATGCCGCTATCACCCAGTTATTGATGTTAGTCAGGACAAATAAACGCGCTTTGCTGGCAGTCACTAGCATCGGCATTTTGATTATTTTCCCCTTCCTCTGTTTCGCTGTCTTGCGAGTTAATCCCAGTCAATCTCCGCTGTTATGGTTTTTTACTTTTCTTCCCATTGCCGCTACTAAATACGCTACACTTCCCTCTTTCGCTTTGGCAATCTTCAGTCAGTGGTTGGGTTTAACCATCGTCGGGTGGCAAATTAATCGGCAATTAAATCGCCTTGGCGCCTCGGCAACTAAAGCGTTAATGCCAAGCTGAAAAATACCGACTCACAGGGGAGATTAAATAATATCTCTGCCGACAATTTTCTCCCCTTGAGTATCGGTTAATTTTTTTTCCCAAAAAAGCTTGACAAAACCCCACGACTTGACAGATAATTGCTTGTAAAATGGGAATCCGTGCCTGCCTACGAAACCCTTATTTTCAGGTCAAATAAAGCCCCAAAAAATTAACCCCAAAAAGTAGGCTGAGTTAATCTCAGTGAACTGATAACTGATAACTGATAACTGATAACTGATAACTGATAACTGATAACTGATAACTGATAACTGATAACTGATAACTGATAACTGATAACTGATAACTGATAACTGATAACTGATAACTGATAACTGATAAC
>NZ_JBHFLL010000128.1:0-1734 GCF_041928595.1 Microcystis sp. BLCC-F209 | reverse complement strand
GAGTGGCTTGAGAAGCTCTTTCATTAGTTTTGGGAAAATTGTTAGCATGGCTTATTCACATTTATTGGTGTACATTTACTTTGTTTTCTTATCTATAATATCAAATTTTGTACCACTTTTTTCCACGTTCAACACTTCTGGCCACACACATATTTAACCCATGCCATGTGCATTTCTGAAGTTAAGATACCAAATAAATATAGATTGGCATTAGGAATTAATAAAACTTGATCATTACCAATCACATTTTTATTCATAAAACCTATCGGAATATATTTTCTTCTTTCAGATGAGACACGGGGAACAAGTAAATAATTCGTGTCGGGTTGTGCTATTTGACAGAATAGAGTAGGTGTCGCCGCAAATTTACGAGTAGAAGCGGCTTTACTTTTTAATCTAAAATTTTTAACCCTATCTACTCTTTTGATGACTTCTGGTAATGTCTTTAATTCCCTGGGAGAAATATCAACTAACCATAGACAATAGCGACTATAACCATTAATAAATTCTTGCGCTCCTGTATAAGGTTTAATCCATTTTTCTGCCTTCGGCTCTAATTTTAAAAATTCTTCTTTTTCCAGTTCTGTAAAAATAAAATTACCACCATCTCTTGGCATACTACCAAAACGCATTAATGGAACATTAGATAAAGGAAAACTTCGATTAGAAATAATGATGTCACTTCCATCAACTAAATAGGGATTAATATTATTAGACTGAATAACTAATGATTCACCTTGAATATCTTCATAATCAAATAGAATCTTATTTGTTATATTAAAACTTGCAAAACCAATAATTATACAATGAACTGCCGCATTTCCTTTTGCTTCATTAATCCATTTAAAAGTACGATGGGCAAAATGAATTTTTAACTGATATTTCTGAAAAAGAATATTCCAAAGTAAGGCAACTTGCTCACCTTGAGATATAGAATTTGTGGAAACAAAAGCAACCCTGATTCTATTGCCCTGAATTATTTGAGCAGCCTTGATATACCATGCACACACATAATCTAAAACGCCTATTCCTTTCTCACCGTCGAAAACATAAGCCATATCATTCCTTTGCTGTTCGTTCATAATCATCGCACCAACAAAAGGAGGATTTCCTAAAATAAAATTGAGCTTCTCTTTTGATATAACTTCCTCCCAATCAATCCGCAAGGCATTCCCATGAACAATCTTTGCCGCTTTCTTTAATGGTAAACGCACAAAATACTGACCAAAAGTATTACTAACTTTAATATTCATCTGATGATCAATTAACCACATCGCCACTTCTGCTACTCTCACCGCAAACTCATCGTATTCAATACCTGCAAACTGATTGACATCTACCTGAATAATGGTACTAATATCTGTTACTAACTGCCCCGTTTTATCTAACTCCTGTAATACCAAAATCTCTAAATCGCGTAACTCCCGATAGGTAATAATTAAAAAGTTGCCGCAACCACAGGCAGGATCAAGAAAATATAAATTAGCAATCTTTTTCTGAAATTCTAGTAATTTATTGCGATTGCCTTTAATCTTCTCAAATTCTCTGTGTAAATCATCTAAAAATAACGGTTTAATCACCTTTTGAATATTTTTCTCGGAGGTATAATGCGCCCCTAAATTGCGTCGCTCTTTTGGATTCATTACCGCTTGAAACATAGAGCCAAAAATAGCAGGGGAAATTTTTCCCCAATCAAAAGCACAAGCTTCTAATAACATGACTCTCATCTTGCTA
>NZ_JBHFLL010000127.1:0-2267 GCF_041928595.1 Microcystis sp. BLCC-F209 | reverse complement strand
TTTTTTATGGGCAGATATTTTAAAACTGTCTCTTGAAGCTAATTATGATGATTATCTTGAAAAAAAATGATAATTAGACAGAAGTTCTCTTGTTCACATAGAGAACTTTATCTTCTTTTGTTTTCAAAATGAGAATTGCTGGGACACAAAGATCGATCGATCCTATGTCAATTAAACTTATCACACAGAACCTAGAAGAGCCGCAAAGTTTTCACCTAACACTGTCTCCCTTGGACAAAAGTGAAGTTAACTATAGGGTAGAGACTGGATAGCCTCTCTTCCTCGCTTTCGCAACTGGAGAGAAACTAAACGGTTTTGTCAGCTTGCCAGTGAGACTTGAAGGAAAATGTTTTTACAGCCTAGACTTTAAGATAAAATTATATCCAACTGGATGCAGTATAGGAGTTTACCCAATGTCTAACGAAACTGTTACTTATTCCCTAGAAGCTGTCCTCACAAGGATTGAGGGAAAGATCGATAAGATTGATGAGCGCTTGACAAAAGTAGAAATAGGATTAACCGATCTCAAAGGGGATATTAAAGTGTTAGACGAGAAAATCGAAGGCATGGACAATCGGCTAATATCAGTAGAGGGAACCCAAAAAAATCAGGTCTGGACATTGATTATCCTTTTGGGGAGTGCCATTTTTACGGCCGCTTGGAAAGTATTTTTTTCCAGCAATATCTGAGTTCTTCAATTCTCAACAAGACTACAGTTAACCGCTCCTGAAAGAAAATGTTTTCAAAGCCTAGACTAACATAAAATTATATCCAAACGGATGCAGTATAGGAGTTTACCCAATGTCTAACGAAACTGTTACTTATTCCCTAGAAGCTGTCCTCACAAGGATTGAGGGAAAGATCGACTCGCTTGAGAAGCGGGTTAACGAAAGATTTGATAAGGTAGAAGACCGGTAAACCAAAGTAGAAATAGGATTAACCGATCTCAAAGGGGATATTAAAGTGTTAGACGAGAAAATCGAAGGCATGGACAATCGGCTAATATCGGTAGAGGGAACCCAAAAAAATCAGGTCTGGACATTGATTATCCTTTTGGGGAGTGCCATTTTTACGGCCGGTTGGAAAGGATTTTTTTCCAGTAATATCAGGGTAAGACCATCTCAATTAGGCTTGACAAAAGGCTTTCAGCACAGCGATCATATAGTTATTATCCATGGCCGCCCGTTTACTTTTTTGTGCCAGACTACGTCGGTAAGTCGATTCTTGGTTAAGAGCGTTAAGTGCTAGTCGTCTCAAGAAGGCTCCCATTACGAGGGCTGTGGCCGGAGCGAATCCGACATTGATCCTCATGAAAAGTAACATCTAAAATCCAATGAGACTGATTTTCAATGCCTCAATGTTTACGAATAGCATTACCTATTTTTTGAGCATCAGCAGCAAGATAACTGAGATAAAATTGGACTTCACAAGTGGTTTTATGACTGGGATGACGAACTCGTTTAACCATGATAATACTTTGAATTACTAGCGATTGAGCTTGTTGATAAAGACCGCCGAAAGCTTCTAAGGAGACAGCCGAACACCAACGTTTTTCGAGGCGATGATGACCTTTTTCCAGACGGTAATCATAAATAAATTGAATGCCATCAAATTGATGTGCTTGATCTGGCTCAAACCAGTTTTTAACCTGAGTATAAAGAGTCGGATGATTAGCTTTAAGGGCGATAACGTAGTCAGCTTTTTTGGCTTGAATATGATTAATAATCGCCGTTTGAGTTCCCATAGCATCTAGGGTGATAATTGCCCGTTGAAGAGCTAACAGTTCCAGTAAAGCGGGAATAGCGGTAATCTCATTTGCTGCTATAACTGCTAAAATAGCAATGACTAAAATATCGGTTAATAAATGTTTTTGGTTTCGGGACACTATCGAGTCACGAATATCTTGAAGATAAGTCAATAAACTAGCTTGAATGTCATTGATTGATGTTAAAGGAAGCTCAGGTTTTAGTTGAGCTTTATTTCCGGTGGGGAGGCAAAACCTTTACCCATGAGCTATTTCCTCATTAATTTTCATGAACAACAGTGAGACTAAGGCTAATGATAAATTATACTACATCTGGTTATTAAAAACTGATTATTTATTTCCCCTTTTGCCTTAAGTAGCCTATACCTGAACTTCCCCCATACATATATACTATAATAGCCGAAAACCCTTATCCATCAATGGATGCACCCCCTTAACTTTTCTTAATGTACCCATGTAATTTGTAACATTTCTTAATGGACAAGAATTCTCTCCATTTGCT
>NZ_JBHFLL010000126.1:0-5792 GCF_041928595.1 Microcystis sp. BLCC-F209 | reverse complement strand
TAGAGAAGATGCAAGGGTGATGCAAGGGTGATGCAAGGGTTTTAAGAGATTCTAGCAGATTTAAGTGCATTTGGGAAGCTCTCAATCAAGCTAAAAGCCCTTTCCTGTAAGGTTTTTACCATTATTCAGCAAACCCTACTTGAAGTCAGAAGTCAGCGCAGGGGAGAGGACTAATAAGGAGAAGACCAGGAACGCACTTCGCCCAAAGTAACAGGAATTAAATCACTCACATCTATTGTAAACCGGAAGATTTTACGAGCGCGGCGGCTATTTTCCGGGTCGAAGAATTTTAACTGTACGTCCCAACAATCGCTATCCAGCCGACAGAAAGGACTCTTAGAAACGTTAATACTGTCGAGTTCCATCCCCGCACCCACAGCCTCAGAAAAAGTTTGCGCTGCTTGGAAAGCGTTAGTCGCGGCAAAATTGAGGGCGCGGTCTTGGGAAGTTTGCCCTAAATTGCGTAAATCGTAGTAGATGCGGTTGAGGAAACTACTCAAAGTGCGGCGCATTTGGCTTTCTTGGGCTTCTGTTTGTTCTGCACCAACGGCTTCTATTGCCGCACTGACTAAAGTATTAACGTGCCAACCATAAATTCCCCGGGGGCTATCCGGTTCAATGACGGGAACAACTTGTCCTGAGAACAGGCGTACTGTCCGCCCAGTAATCCGTCCCGGAATACTGACACGCTCGATATATTCGGGGCTGTCTTCTGCTTGCACTTGTCCCGAAAGAAGTTCCTGTAAAGCCGCATAAACTTCGCGGGAAAAAGAGCCAAGGGGTTCAATGGCGTAAATTGGCGTACCCCAAAAATCGATCGCTGGAGCAGTAGGAGCCACATTAGGGAACGCACCCTACAAGATCGGCGTACTGCTACGCAGTGCCTTCGGCATCTCACCGTTAAGTCTCTCATTCTAATTTTGTCTTCTTCAATAACTGTAAAGTGTCCATACCAGTCATCCCGCAATGAGATAACCTTGGCAACTTTCTCAGCGACTACAGATGCAGAAGGTACTCTTATTCTAAACAAAATAATACCAACACTGGCCGGCAACCTTGAACGAAAGGCGAGTTCTCCAAAATCTTTATCAAATGTCAAGAGAATACGATTTTCTGCTTGGGCGCGACTTAAAACTTCACGGTCCGAGATTCCGGGGGATTCCACCCTAATCCACAGGACATCATGGCCATTTTGTCGTAGGGCTTCAACCGCATCAAGGGGGAAATTTTCGTTCGCTAGAAAACGGATCAGTTAAGCAGGAATAGCATAGACTTTCTCAGATTTGAGCATTACACTAGCATAGCTAAGACAAGCTTGAATATCTTCTACTGTAATACCTGGGTAGTTTCGCAGAATTTCATCAATACTCCAACCTTGGGCGAGAAGATCGATGATAAATTCAACCGCAATCCTTGTTCCTTTAATGATAGGTTTTCCCACCAAAATATCGGGATTTAGTGTAATTCGAGTTTCCCAGTCCATAGCTACATCATTGAAAGTGTTTTCAAAAAGGTAAAGGCTGCGTGGGACGCACCCTATATCTCGTTTTATTATAACAGGATTTGGTATCACAGTTTCAATCAATGTGCATGGTGCGTTCCCCAAAAATCGATCGGTGGAGCAGTAGGAGTCACATTAGGGAACGCACCCTACGGCTGTAGCATTGAGGGATTTGCAATAAGTCCTCCAAGACCAATGGCTACTATTAAGAACAATAGAGCAAACGCGATTGACATATAGGTTAAAGTTTCGGCATGAGGTCGCCAATCAATTCCAAGTTCTGCCTGATGATGCTTCACCCAATTTGACAAATCCCAAGTCTTCCATGTGCCGAAACAAAACATAATGAACGTCCCGATGCTGAGTAGAAATGGTAGTTGAAGAGCAAGCCGGATTAAGTTTTCGCTAAGTTTAGCACTGATTACATAGGTCAAAATTGCCCCAATAATTCCAAAGGAAAAAGAGGCGGATTTGATTAAATTTTCAAAATAAAATTTATGCAAATCTATCAGTTTTTCAAACTGAAGCCATTGATACTCTTTATCCTCGCTCAAGAACCAATTCTCCTTTTTTAACTTCAGATACCGATGAACTAGCCCTGTTTACACCCTCCACCGAGGACTTGCGGCATAACGGTCTAGTTAGGCTTTTCGCTAAGGGTAGGGTAATACATTTAAATTTTGAATAAATCGGTAGTCTCGTTGATTCTTGGTGATAAAAGGGTAATTCCATATTATTGCTGTACCTGCAATCAAGCCATCGGCAATCAGCAAACCGTGACTTAGCCGATACAAGCGAAGTAAGTCAACCGCTTTGTCTGAAATAGGTTGGTCAATTCTGATTACATCAAACTGTTGAAGGAATTTTTCCAGCGTCCGTAACTCTGACTTGTTAGTGCAGCCAACAATTAGTTCCATTTGTGTAACTACGCTAATTGCTAATCTGGAACTTGATTGTAGTCTTTGCAGACAATTGACTGCTTCAGGAATACCACGACCAACATCAATGATTATGTCGGTATCTACGATAGTTGAACTAGCCATTTGTCTTTGACCACTCGCTTTCTCGTAAATTTCGCACCCAAGTAGTACTATCTAAATCTTGACGATCGCGCCACATTCCAACAAAGGGATCATTAACTAAATCAACATTTGACGATGCAGACAGAGGTTCAGAATATATGTACTTTTGTTTCAAAAAAGCGATCAGGCTGACTACTTGGCTCTGTGCTTCAGCAGGCAAAGATAAAAATTCACCTAAAATCTCATGAGTCATGGTTGTATCCTCCCCCATATCACGCCCAAAAGCGTGTTAGCCAGATTAGCTTACTGCAAAGAGCCTCCTTTAAGGAGACTTATCACAGAAGCCTTCTGGGAATGTAGCAAAGATTCTTGTATCTGGCTGCACTTTGTCACAAAATTTCACTATTATTTCGGGTAAGGTATCGTAAATCCCTTGATAGATTCAATCGGGACTAACTTCTGGGAAACCCGCTATAGATCTCCTGCAAAAATCAAAAACCTGACCTTAGGTTAGGAGAATCCGAGACAGGAGAAGAAAAAAGACATAGAAAATTTAGTACAAACGCTCTGCTCTCCCTGCTCTGGCGCTCCCTAGCTTACCAGAGGTCGATTATTCACCAAATGGTATCAAAAAAATCGGGTCTAAAACCTCGTCTTTACTCATTTTATTGTAACGGGATTTGGGATCACAACTTCAATCAATGTGCATGGTGCGTTCCCCCAAAATCGATTGATCGCTGGAGCAGTAGGAGCCACATTAGGGAACGCACCCTACAAGATCGGCGATCGCACTGGTGTTTTTCAAAAAAAGCGTGAGATTTGCCATCTGGCAGGGTTGATCGCAGAGCGCCAAGAAAAGCGCGATCGCTCGTTGTTAAGCCTCTGCCTCATTGTCAAGGTTTAAGTAAATTTTGATATAAATTACAGGGCAAGAATGGAGGAGTTGGGGTGGCACAACAGAAACATTGTCCCCATTTACTCGGTTACAGTTTGTCTGCGAGTTGTTAACCATCGATTCAGGGAGCGTGAACTCTCGCTACTGCGCCGACCAGCTAATAGTCCTTCGATACCAATATGCTCATCTAGATCGAGCCATTCGATAGCACATCCATCCGCTAAGAGTTGCCAATTTTGACGCTCGGCGGGGGAGGCGTGCAGTAAACGAGGGTACCATGTTAGCGGAACGGTGATGCTGCGACCGTCGGCTAGGTCGATTATTAATTTATCGTCGGTTAGGGTCACTTGATGGGCAATTGGCTCGGTTTCAAGGGTCAAAGTAATCATGCCATGCGCTTAGGATTGCGGGTTGATGTTCTGTTATTAGTTTAGCAATCTGGTTTAATTCATGTTCTTTGAATCCTCGGTTTTTCTCTAAGGTAATGGGATCAAGCCAATATTTAGCGAGTTTGCGATCGCGTTTGACATGGATATGGGCTGGCTCTCGTTGATCTGAACTGAAAAAGATAAAACTGTAAGGCCCAACTTGAAGGACGGTAGGCATGAGAAAAGCTATTTTAAAGGTATATTTAGCTCTATGCTCTTATTATATGTCAATTTCTCTAATTCACAATTACCCACAAAAAAAGAGACCCTTGCGGTTCTCCTGTTGTAATACCTTCAATTAACGCTTAGTTTTTGTCTGCCTAGGCGCGGCGGCGCTTGAAGCCAGCCCCCAGAGCGACGACGGCCCCCAGACCAACGAGAGCAGAGGGTTCCGGGGTTTGAGCGGGAGGAGCGGCATCGCACTTAAACCCACAGCTTCAATCAATGTGCATGGTGCGTTCCCCAAAAATCGAGCGGTGGAGCAGTAGGAGCCACATTAGGGAACGCACCCTACGGCTGCGTTGTTAGACCGCGCCTCACCGAATCTCTTCTAGCACTGGCTCATAAGGCTTCAATCTTGACCTTACCGCCCTCAATGTTATCGACCTGCAACCGATATCTGTAAAGCAGCGCCATTCCTAGTAGAGGCTCTGTTTCTGATTCTGCAATATCAATCTCTTGGTACTGCCCATCCCATATCACAGTCCCAGTGTACAGATCAAAATAAGTTTCACTGCCATCACCCAGCGTGATAAAATCAGAACCACTCCAAGGTAAATTTAATGTAGCGATGATTGTAGAGGGCAAAGATAAAAATCCATTGAACCCAGTATCAATCACCGCGTCAACCGCTTGCAGTTGCCGATTTGAGTTTCCGACTACAATCCTTAGCGTGGCTTCACGCCGCAAATTTACAACACCTTCCATCATGGATTTTTCTTCAAACTCCGTGCCCCGAAATGATAAACAGCGCGATGTCCGATACGAATGATCCAAGGTTGGGCATCGGGGTGACGTTCAAAGAGCCGATTAGTTGCAGGCACAACGTTTTCATCGACTTCAAACTCTCCAGTTTCAATGTCGATCGCTACAATCTTACCTTCATTACCGGCTTCGACTTGCTGCCGAATGCCAGATTCGTAGAGTTTTTGCCCTCGCTCGGCTAACTCATCTTTGGGATAACGCCGTTGACGAACTGCCATCTGGTTGACCTCAACTCAGTATTTTGACTTAATTATACTTTGATTTATTCTAACGAAGTGCTCCCGCTCTACTACTGATGAGCCGCCTCATCGCAAGCCCCCCAGTGGTGCACTTCAAATTTGAATCGGCGCTTCAATCAATGTGCATGGTGCGTTCCCCAAAAATCGATCGCTGGAGCAGTAGGAGTCGCCTTAGGGAACGCACCCTACAAGATCGGCGTGCTGCTACGCAGTGCCTTCGGCATCGCACTACAAATCATCAATCGTTACCAACCCACCTTCCGTAAACTGAATCACAAGTTCATGGCTATCTAATAAAGCAGTTCCAACCAGGGGTCGCCGCCCTGTGGCAAATACACGAGTTTCTCGCTCCTCACCATTCCAGATAATAATTGCTTTGTGAAGAGGCAGCATTACTTGGCTGTTGTCTGCTAAATTCGCACGCATATCGTACCTGAAAGGAAGATTCAGTAATGCTACTGCTTCGGGTGGTAAACAAAGCTCATCTGTAAATCCTGTATCTACTACAAACTCAATCGGAAAGTCAGCGCGATTTGGAATCCGAAATAGGATAGTGATAAGCGGGTGTCCATTAGCCACAATACCTGAAATCACTTAACTAAGCTGTTAAGCATTTAAATTGCTTGTTGAGACGAGGCAAGAGGCAAGAGGCAAGAGGCAACAGTAAAGGGATTGGGGGAGATTCGGCTAATCTTAAGAATAAGTGCTTTAAATGCGTCTTAG
>NZ_JBHFLL010000125.1:0-4195 GCF_041928595.1 Microcystis sp. BLCC-F209 | reverse complement strand
TTGAGTTGATTTTGAGAGGACTTCTACTATTAATTTGGGATTGGTAATAGTTGTCTTGCCAGTTTCATAATAAATCGGTTCTCCCTCAATTAGCATCACATCGGGATAGGTTGCTTGACGATATTGTGCTATCCATAATTTAACGTCACCGATAAAAATATTATATTTCTGTCCTTTGAGGGCAAATTTTAAATAAGCGGCAAAATTGAGAGCAATTTTATTATGATCAGTAGTGCCTCCTGTCATCGGTACGATTTCCCCATCTTGATACTCATGTTTATAGGTTGCCGTTTCCTCTAGTTGTAAATATTCGGCAAAGCTATAGATATTTTTATCTGTTGCTATGGTCATAATTTATTGATTGAGTCCCCCAATTGATTATAGCAATTATTGTACTGGTGAGATACAAAAAAGTTACCATAAATTAGCTAGGTTTAGCCGAGGAAAAGATAACAGCTATTTTAATAGGACTCTTAAAATTTTTTAGCCAGCAACTAAACAGGAATTTGATCTCTCCCAAATGTGGGACAATTGACAAAGAACTAAGAATTGTAGAATCCCCCCATCATGACCTCGGAACTATCGAAGCAATACGATCCCAAGATCACAGAAACGAAATGGCAGCAATATTGGGAAAATCAAGAAATATTTACAGCAAACCCCGAAAAAGGCGGCGAAACCTACTGTATAGTTATCCCTCCTCCCAATGTTACCGGTAGTCTCCACATGGGTCACGCCTTCGAGAGTTCCTTGATTGATACACTCGTTCGCTACAAGCGCATGACCGGCAAAAATACCCTCTGGCTGCCTGGGACAGATCACGCTAGTATTGCAGTACAAGCTATACTCGATCGCCAATTAAAAGCCGAAAAAACCGACCGTTATCAACTAGGAAGGGAAAAATTCCTCGAACGCGCTTGGCAATGGAAAGAGGAGTCTGGTAGTACCATTGTTAATCAACTGCGACGCTTGGGGGTATCCGTCGATTGGACGCGGGAACGTTTCACTATGGATGAGGGACTTTCCCATGCTGTCCGTACTGCTTTTATCAAACTCTATGAGGACGGATTAATCTATCGCGGTCAATACTTAGTTAACTGGTGTCCCGAATCCCGGTCGGCCGTTTCCGATTTAGAGGTGGAAAACAAGGATATTGAGGGAAATCTCTGGTATTTTCGCTATCCTCTTAGCGATGGTAGCGGTTATCTTCAAGTAGCCACCACAAGACCCGAAACCATGCTCGGTGATACTGGTGTCGCTGTCAACCCGCAAGACCCCCGTTATCGCCATTTAATCGGCAAAACCGTCACTTTACCGATAATGGGGCGAGAAATCCCGATTATTGCCGATGAATTGGTGGATCCCGAATTCGGTACCGGTTGCGTCAAAGTTACGCCGGCCCACGATCCCAAGGATTTTGAGATGGGTAAACGCCATAATTTGGCCTTTATTAATATCATGAATTTAGACGGCAGTTTAAACGAAAATGCCGGAATATTCGCAGGTCAAGATCGTTTTGTTGCCCGCAAAAATGTTGTTAAAAAACTCGATGAAGACGGCTTTTTAGTCAAGATTGAAGCCTATCGCCATAGCGTCCCCTATAGCGATCGAGGTAAAGTTCCCGTGGAACCCCTTTTATCTACCCAATGGTTCATTAAAATTGAACCTTTAGCCACAAAAGCTTTAGCCTGTTTAGATCAGGAAAACTCGCCCCGTTTTGTGCCAGAAAGATGGACAAAAGTTTATCGCGATTGGTTAGTTAAACTAAAAGATTGGTGTATTTCTCGACAACTGTGGTGGGGTCATCAAATTCCCGCTTGGTATATTATCAGTGAAACTAACAACGAAATTACTAACCATACTCCCTTCGTCGTTGCCCCAGATGAAACCTCCGCTTTAGCCAAGGCTAAACAAGAGTATGGAGAGGATATAATTATTCAACAAGACCCCGATGTTTTAGATACTTGGTTTTCTTCGGGATTGTGGCCATTTTCGACTATGGGATGGCCAGAAAAAACCCTTGATCTAGACACCTATTATCCCACCACAACCCTCGTCACCGGTTTTGATATTATCTTTTTCTGGGTGGCCAGAATGACGATGATGGCGGGCTATTTTACGGGACAAATGCCCTTTAAAGATGTCTATATTCACGGTTTAGTTAGGGATGAAAACGGCAAAAAGATGTCTAAATCTGCCAATAACGGCATCGATCCGCTAATTTTAATTGATAAATACGGAACCGATGCTTTACGATATACCTTAATCCGAGAAGTGGCAGGAGCAGGACAGGATATCAGTCTGCAATACAACCGTAAAACCGATGAATCGGAATCCGTAGAAGCTGCCCGAAATTTTGCCAATAAAATTTGGAATGCTTCCCGTTTTGTCATGATGAATCTGGAGGGAAAAACCCCAGAAGAATTGGGAGAACCAGCTTTAGAAAATTTAGAATTATCTGATCGCTGGATTTTATCTCGTTATCATCAAACAGTGCAAAAAACTAGAGATTATCTAGAAAATTATGGCATGGGAGAAGCGGCTAAAGGTCTATACGAATTTATCTGGCGCGATTTCTGTGATTGGTATATCGAGTTAGTAAAAACTCGTTTATGGAAGGATAAAGAATCGGTTTCCTGTGCCACGGCCCGGCAAACTTTGGCTTTTATCTTGGCAGGGACATTAAAATTATTACATCCCTTTATGCCCCATATTACTGAGGAAATTTGGCATCATTTAACCCAAGAAAATCAGCAGGTTTTAGCTTTAGAAACCTATCCAATAGCTGATAGTTCTCTGATCGATTTAGACTTAGAAAATACTTTTGAGTTATTAATTGAAAGTATTCGGGTGTTGCGTAATTTGCGGGCCGAAGCAGGGATTAAACCGGGGGCAACGATTACGGCAATTTTACAGACAGAAAACAGCCAAGAATTAGCTATTTTGCAACGCGGACAAGTGTACTTAAAAGACTTGGCCAAGATCGAAAACTTAATTTTGACGGCAAAATTGACCGAGGAAGTCAATCAGGCGATCGCCGGTGTTGTCGCTACGGTAGAAATCCTCATCCCCCTGTCCGGATTGGTTGATATATCGGTATTGGCTGGGAAATTAGCGAAAAATTTAGCTAAAGTAGAAGGGGAAATTAAGAGTTTGAGCGATCGCTTGAATAAACCTAGCTTTGTCGAAAAAGCTCCAGAAGCTTTAATCGAAAAAACGAAGCAAGCTTTAGCAGAGTCCGAAAAACAAGCCCAAATTCTCCAAGAACGCTTAAAACGTCTGCAATAGTGATTTTATACCAACTAAGTCCGGTAGGCTAGATCAAAGGCGTTGTCAAATTGAAAGATGATCCGAATCAGCTTGGAACTCAAATTACTTTGATAGCAAGGATTGCATTGCATCTTTCCTATTCTGATCTGACAACGCCAGATCAAAGCTACTGCGATCGAGATTATCGAAAATTTGGGTTTAAAACCCCGTCGTAGAACGACGGCTTTTCTTGATCCCTGATATAAGTGGGGAGGCACAATTATTTGTAGGATGGGTTAGCGGTAGCGTAACATAATCGGGCGTTGGGTTTCATGCTTCAACCCGACCTACGTTCATCTGTCTCCTGTCTCGACTAGGAAATTAATTTTGCACGACTACTGAAATAAACAATCAAAATATTGTTTATTTCTTTTTGTTGCGATTGAGTATTTATACTGAACTTTTGTCCCTAGGATTTCTATAATAGTGTTAGGACAGCTAAAAAGTTAATTTGCGATTCGTTGACTGGGTATATGTAGTCAAGCTCGACATTTTTATAACAGTTCTAGTCACAATTATCTGGTAAAAGTGTGGGTGATTTTTGTAGGTTAGTTTCCGACTAATCTCCGCTCGGTTTTGCTTGGAATCACAGCTAAGAGAAGGGGTAGATTATGAGTACTGATTATTCTCTATTATTTGATGGGACTGATGACTATGTAAGTATTCCCCATAGTTCAAATTTAAGTCTGACTCGTTTTACGATTGAAACTTGGGTGAATCCCAGTCAAGTTAAGGGAGATTGGCAACGGGAGCATCTCACTTATGCAATGAGTATTAATACTTATAGCAGTCAAAAACTAGAAAATCTTCAACTTGATCACAAAGAGAAATGAGATTATAATAGTTATAACTTACAATTCAGAATAGCTCTCGATGGGAGGAATAA
>NZ_JBHFLL010000124.1:0-2030 GCF_041928595.1 Microcystis sp. BLCC-F209 | reverse complement strand
TCAGTTATCAGTTATCAGTTATCAGTTATCAGTTATCAGTTATCAGTTATCAGTTATCAGTTATCAGTTATCAGTTATCAGTTATCAGTTATCAGTTATCAGTTATCAGTTATCAGTTATCAGTTATCAGTTATCATACTAAATCCTGTTATTAAAGACTAATTATTTATCCCCGCTTTTGCCTCTTGCCTCTTGCATGAGTGCCTGTCCTGATATGTAGCCTATACTCAAGGGATTTAGTATAACTTCTGCTGCTCACCAATATGTGAGAGAATGTCACCAATAAGAGATCTACCCTATCAGTAATCAGTTCACTGTTCACTGTTTACTGATCACTGATCACTGATTACTGATAAAATCTCCCCCAGAGCCATATTTCCAACTATCTAAATAACGATGATAAAGATATTTTTGCCTGTCGGGTAACTTTTCTAAAATAGGTTTTAAGGTGGTTGCTAAGGGATATAAACCACTATACAAACCTAAATTAAAATAATGTCCCGTCCAATCGATAAAAGGACTGATACCCACTTGCGGAATCATCGGTAAAACTAATTGAGGATTAACCAAAGGCAAAGTTTTTGAGAGGGAAGAAAACTGCACCACATCCTGTAAAAACGGTTTTAAGACCTCATCTCCCAACTTATCCATTACCCGAAAAACTCCACTCATTAAGTCATTAATTTGATTGGGATTAGGGTTAGCAGACATCGGGACACTCATGGTTTTTTGAAATAGCCATGTTACCGATATATTCGGTTGATAAGGTTGTAAAAGGGCTAAATCTTCTCGGTTTAAAGCATCGATTTGTAAAGCTTCCTCGATGGCAAAAGTTAGCCTTTTTAAATGCCTAACCATTGCCCCAAAACCACCAAAACTTACCGGAGATTGACTACCGCTACTATCTCCCACTGCCAGAATTCTTGACCAAGGCATTTTTAAAGGACTTTGACGATAGGCCGGGAAAAAACCCGCTAGAAAACGCTGAAAGTTTACCGCTTCTAAATCCACCTTTTGATACTCTGGCAGCAATCTTAAATACTCCTCCATCAAAAATTCTAAACTAAAGCGATCGGGATGGGTATCAAGATAGGTAAATAAATAAGTTGTCCGACCATCCCTAGCGGGAAATGCTTCCCAAAAGTATTGACATTGGTGCAAGATTGGGGTAAAAGAATAAATCAAATCACCAGTTTCATTACTGGGAAAACCCTGACCGCAACTACCCACCACTAAACAAACTCCATCGGGTTTTTCTCCTTTTCTTGCCTGTTTTGCAATTGGCGAAAAATGACCCATGGCATCGATTAATAAACGGGTTTTTAAAGTCATTTCTCCCGTTTTAACCATTACGCCATCGGGATGAATAATCGCCCCACTAAACCCCGAATTTTCTAATAACTTTCCTCCCGCTTGCAAAAACTTAGTTTTTAAAGTCTCTAGCAAATAAACCGGATCAACACCAATATTTAAAATATCTCTGACCCAAAGTTCATAACCTTGATAAAATCCCACCCTCCCAGGATTATATTCCGTCGCTATCGATTGATTTAATTCAGCTTCGGTCAATAAATCTAACTCTAAAAAACTGCTTAATTCTAAACGTGAAATATTCCACTCCTGCTCACGACCGCGCAGAATACCTCTTTCTAATAATGCCACACGCCAGCCCCTAGTTTGCAAAGCAGCCCCGATGAAAATTCCCAAAGTTCCCCCGGCAATAACTAGATCAAAATCCGTCTCTCCTAAAGATTCTTGACTTTGATTAATTACCGTGGGAATAACTGGATTTTCTAAACGCAAAGCTTGCCAAGCTCGATCGCTGGCCCGCAATTGTTGTAAACTCTGAGGAGATACTCGATCGAGTAAAGATGCAACTAAAGACATAATCTTATATCAGTTATCAGTTATCAGTTATCAGTTATCAGTTATCAGTTATCAGTTATCAGTTATCAGTTATCAGTTATCAGTTATCAGTTATCAGTTATCAGTTATCAGTTATCAGTTATCAGTTATCAGTTATCAGTTAT
>NZ_JBHFLL010000123.1:0-7420 GCF_041928595.1 Microcystis sp. BLCC-F209 | reverse complement strand
CGGACTCGTAGGGTGCGCTCTTCAATAGCGTAACGCACCAATTTAATAATAGAGGTGGTGCGTTACGGCGAATTATTAATTTTGGTTTTTTGACTAAATTGATAGCCGCCTAACGCACCCTACACTCTACGGACTACTGATTAACTAGAAATTTGAGAAAAGATTAATAAAGGGTTTTTTATTTTTCCAGCGATAGGTATTAAAATCTCGATTATCAATTGATAAGATACGTCCATTTCCTAACTCTTCTGCTAAGATAACTAGGGAGGCATCGGCTAAGTCCATTGGCAGACTTTGATATTGTTTCATAAGGTCTTGAATTCTTTCTAGATGAGTATTTTCAAGGTGAAATAATAGAAATTTTTGGGGATGTCTCTCAAATACGTTCATTAATTTTATTTGTTTTTCAACTCCTGTATAGAGATTTGGAGAACGTTGTAAAAGAAGATGACAAGTTTCTGTTAAAACACACCAAGTTGTAATTAGGGGTTGAGAAGAATACTGTGCTAAGGTTTGCTGTGCTATTAGATGATATTGATCTTTATTGTTAAATAAAGCCACCCAGAACCCAGTATCAACGATGATCATATTTAGCTTTTAATCCTTCTTTGAGAACGGATTTATAATTAGTAGAAAGGTCTGATTCTGCACTAATACAACCGATTAATCCAGATTCTTTTAAAATGTCTAGGGTACTTTGAGCTTCAGGGTTTATTTTTGCTGCAATCTCTGGCTTTTTTGCCAAAGAATAGCGTTTTTTTAATAACTCAATAAAATCAATCAGTAAGTTTTGTGCTTCTTCAGGTAATTGGTTAATATCTTGTTGAATTTGTTCTAAGTTAATCATTAATTGTCCTCCGTTAAGGTTTTTAAACAGGCTGCTAATCTTTAAGCGACTGTTTCTGACATTTAAACCTCCTGATTTGTTTCCGACTTTCCCCTGTTACTTAATCGATTAATATTAATTCCAATGCTTGATTAATAATTTTATTTTTATCGATCATAGCTTCAATTTCTTCTGGTTGATATATACCTTCAAAAGCTTCTAATGCCGCTTGTCTTAAAGCCGAAGAATAAGCATCATCTAAGGTTTCTTTTAATTCTTCTATTGTTAGATAATTTCCTCCAGTTTTACGTCGTTGATTAATGCGTTGAATCTGTCGAACAGAATTAGAAATAGAGGTTTCCCATGAGCGGGTACTGCGTTTTTCTGCTTGCTGCTTAATCAGATGTAATAGAACAATAATACTAAAGCTAAAAATTTTATTGATCTTATCATCCTTACTCATTTCTGTCATTTCCTCTACCAAGATTAAGGCATCGGGAACATTGCCAGCTATTAATAGATTTTTTAACTCTAATAATTCTTCCATTTTTTGCCTTTTTTTGACTGATTAACCTCTTGATTTAGTAACTTGTCCTTTACATTAGATATTGTTAAAGTTGGAAAAACAAGCGAAAACTTTTGCCTGTTCTCTTGCCTTATTAACGAAAATTTAGCCTTGTTTCATGAGCCTTGCCCTCCTTTTTGTCACTAAATCCCACTTTATCCCACGAAAATTATTATATCAGAAAATCCAAAATGGCCACAAATTCCCACAGACAAAACCAAAGTGAACATCTAGATTGTAAGAATCACTTAGTTTTTGGGATTTTTATCAGGTTATGAACAAGATACTAGCTAATTGTATCAGCTTAGGGATCGGATTGGGTGCGATCGGGGTGGCTGTTCCAGTACAAGCCGCCCCTTTTTTTACGGGGTTAGGGGACTTACAGGGGGGGAGTTTCTCTAGCCAGGCTTTTGGAGTATCAGCTGATGGGGCTGTTGTTGTGGGTGCCAGCGATGGTGCTAATGGTACTGAAGCATTCCGTTGGACACAAGCGACGGGGATGGTAGGACTAGGAGACTTACCTGGGGGTATTTTCAATAGCCTTGCTAATGGAGTATCAGGAGATGGGTCTGTTGTTGTTGGTAGATCTGTTATTAATAGTGCTAATGGTACTGAAGCATTCCGTTGGACGCAAGCAACAGGGATAGTGGGACTAGGAGACTTACCTGGGGGTAATTTCTTTAGCCAGACTTTTGGGGTATCAGCAGATGGATCTGTTATTGTTGGTTCGAGCAGTAGTGCTAATGGTGTTGAGGCATTCCGTTGGACACAAGGGACGGGGATGGTTGGACTAGGAGACTTATCTGGGGGGAGTTTCCATAGCAGTGCTAATGGAGTATCAGCCGATGGGTCTGTTATTGTTGGTCGAGGTAATAGTGGTGCTAATAGTCAGCAGGAGGCATTCCGTTGGACACAAGGAACGGGAATGGTCGGACTAGGGGACTTACTGGGGGGTAGTTTCGGTAGTAGTGCTTTTGGAGTATCAGCCGATGGGTCTGTTGTTGTTGGTTTCGGCAATAGTGCTAATGGTACTGAAGCATTCCGTTGGACACAAGCAACGGGGATGGTAGGACTGGGGGATTTACCTGGGGGGAGTTTCAATAGCCTTGCTAATGGAGTATCAGCAGATGGGTCTGTTGTGGTCGGTCAGAGCAGTAGTGCTAATGGTTCTGAGGCATTTATCTGGAATATTAGCCAAGGGATGCGGAGCTTACAACAGGTTTTAACCAATGATTATGGTTTAAATTTAGCGGGTTGGACTTTAAGCAATGCGACGGCAATTTCTGCCGATGGACTGTCTATCGTGGGTACTGGAACTAACCCCGATGGTCAAACTGAAGCTTGGCTCGCTCGTTTAGATGGACAAACTGAACCCCCCAATCCAACTGTACCGGAGCCTAGCGCTATTTTAGGGTTAGGGCTGTTTTCTCTGGTGGGTTTTTTGAGGAAGAAACGGTCATAATATAACCTGACTTTGATGAGAATTCTACTCCGCAGAGGCTATAAATTCCCTATTTTTGTCAATTCAATCAGTTAGGGTCTAAATCATTAAAGAAAAGGGCATTCTCTAATTTTAGGGGGTGCTTTTTGGTTGTTCGGATGTATCGTTCGAGCTACTCTGTTCTCACTCAACAACCTCGGAGAAAGCGGGTTTCTTAACAAAAAAATCTGAGCTTTAATTTAGATATTTACCAGAAACCCGCTTTCTGTTCCACTGACTGATAATAAACCTCAAAACAATCCTATTCATGGTTATTTGCCCGTTTTTAGTCCTGATTTCAAAGCAGATTTGGCTTGGTGGTATCGAAACGAACCGAAAAAAGGCGATAAAATCTTAGACTTAGTAGCAGATATTTTGGATGGCGATCCGTTTACAGGATTGGGTAAACCCGAACCTCTTAAGTATATTGCTGCCGACCCTTGGTCACGACGGATCGATTTAGAGCATCGTTTGGTTTATAAAGTCACAGGAAATAAGGTTTATTTTTTACAAGCTCGTTATCATTATCAATCAGGCTAAACTCAGACAAACCCATCAAGAACTGTTACAGGAGAAAGGGGACAAAGAACTTAGTGAGTCCCCCCTCGCAGCTAGGTGAAGCAACAGCCCAACCCAAGACAGAAGGAGGACAGTGAAACAGTACACACTAAACTAAGCAAAGCTGTAGCCTACGTTACATTTTAATAAATCTTTACATTCCTCCAAGATTTAATCCTCATAAATGCGGCACTCTAAGGCATCGGGATTGGCTTCGCAGTAGGACTGGAGTGAGTTATTCCCCTGTTTTTTGACCCGTTGATGGGAAGCTTCGGCTTGGAGTTCCTCCACCACATCCCAGGCTGCGGCGCAATCGGGAGAGATTTCACCCTTGGCCGCGCAAATTGCCCGTGCGTCTTCCCGGGCTGCTTCAATTTCATCTTCAATGAACAACCGCTTGGGCTTTTCGACAAAATCGCTCTTGAAGAGAATATCACTCACAGAAATAATGCCCAGCAAAGTTTTGCCCTGAATCACCGGGGCGCGGCGAATGCGGGTTTGAGCAAATAACCGGGCTACATATTCCACCCCCAGTTCGGGATTGACGACCACACAGGGCTTGGCCATAATTTCATAGACCCGCATAGTTTTAGGATCGTGGCCAAAGGCCGCCACTTTGTAAACGATGTCGGTTTCGGTGACAATTCCATAGGGGTCCTGTTCATGGCGCGGTTCGACAATCAAACCCCGCAGTTTTTTTTCTTTCATCAATTTCACGGCATCGGCAACCGTTGCCGAACCACGAATGGTGACAACGTTTTGGGTCATAATTTCTTGAGCTTGCAGCATAGGAGTTGGATGGTGTTGTTAAATTAAAGAACTGGTATAAATGCAAAAGTTGACTAGGGTTGTCCCGATAGCAATTTCCTGGACTCTTGTGGGCTGAGTGCCACTTTGAACACAGATGACAAAGACCAATGGGCGCTCGCTGGTTGGGGCTGGGGCGGCATGGCCGCAGCTGTGCTCCCCTGAATGCCTGGAGCATAGGCCTCCAGCACAGCGCCGTTTTGCCAACACATGGCGATGAAATAATCACACACTGGGCATTCCGTCTGAGCAACCTGCCGGGCTGGACACTTATATCCTGCGGGCAGGCGATCGCTCAAGAGCCGTTGAGCTACGCTGCCACAGTTGGGACACCGAATTTCTATAAGCTTGTTCATCGCCATACCTCAAAATTGAATAGTGGTGTGAGAAGGAAAGGGTCAACGTCGGACGTTTGCCCAGAGTGTTCGTTCACGGTGGAAGACTTATAATTGTCGTTCTACTGCAGCCGTAAATTCTTCATAGGGTTTAACCCCAACTAATGTTTCTATCAATTTCCCCTGTTTAAATACCATGACAGCCGGAATACTTTTAATTCCAAAGCGTTTGGCCACGGGTTTGTTACTGTCCAGGTCAAGTTTGAAGACTTTGGCGCGATCGCGATAGTCATCGGCCAATCGATCGATCAACGGTGCCACCAGTTTGCAAGGTCCACACCAGGTTGCCGTGCAATCTACCACCAACAGGGATTCACTCTTTAAGAGGGAATCAAATTCAGTTTCATCTTGAATAAATGTAGCCGTACCCATGTTTATATCTCCAAATTGATGCTGTGTAACTTAGGACAAATTCTCTGCTCGCTGCGTTTTACAAGATAAATTCAGCCTTGAACCGCTCCTCCTCTAAAAATGCTTGGCTTTTGACTCTTTAACTTTCCCCCAGAAGGGGGTTGGGGTTCAGGACTATGAATAAAGAAAAATGGCATTAGTCAATGTCCGCCTCCCGGGGGTATCGTCTATAGTTTGGTTGTCCCAGACATCGATGGTGAGATCTAGTCCCTGCTCATGCAGGGGTTTTACTTTGTAAGTCGTCATCGGCTGCCCCCAATCAAAACAAATTTGCGACGTTAAGTTGCGATAATATAGTTTTGCAAGTTATTGCATTTAGATACCCTATGACAGCGACCCCTTCCAACGATTTATCTGCCTGGGAGCGGCTAGAACAAGGCAGACAAGCAAAAGCAAGCAACGGTGGTTATGCGGGCTACGGCTCCCCTGCCTTTGGACAACGATCGATCGATGGGGAATTAGTGGATGATCCGGAAGAGTGCCGGGTCATTGAACTGATTCGCCGTCATCACAAATCGGGGAAATCCTTGCAGAAGATCGCCGATTGGCTTAATGAACAGGGCTACACCACCAAACGCGGTCAACCATGGCAGCGTATTTCCGTAAAGCGGGTGCTGGATCGACTTTATGGAAAGGTGTCCAGAATTTCCGGAGTAACCCTTTAGGCCGACCAGAACCCGGAAGTACTCACCCCAGCGTCTGGTGATGCCGCTCCTAAAACCATTAGAGGCTGAATAACCCCTAAATAAAAAGTTTCAGGCTTTAACCTGTTACATCCCTCTATGATACACCGAAGTGGGTCTAAAATCTTTACGAGTTTAATAAAAATTGTAACAAAACGTTACATCTTTTAGGAAAAAGTTAAATGACGCTACACTTTGAGATAGTTTTAGAACGGGTTTCAGCAACTCTGAGAGTCTGGGTTCTTTGCCCGGGGGCTAGTCTGCCTATCTTGGCCTTTGCGATTGCGGGATGGTGCTGATGTCCTTTGATACACCTCTGAGTTGGGCCCCCGATCTGGAAAAAGCGATCGATCGCCACCCCTTGACGGTGCCGCCAACGACTTCCCTGGCAGATGCGATCGCCATGATCGGTCAGGCCCATAGCCGTCTGTGTTTACTCACCGATGACCTATCCCCTCTAGCTGCTCCGGCCGGAGAAGCGCGTGTTAGCTGTCTGCTGGTGGTGCAAGGGCAAGAGTTATTAGGAATTTTGACAGAACGGGATGTGGTGCGACTCACCGCTCAAGGAATTAACCTGACCGAGACAACCGTTGCCGATGTGATGGTACATCCCCTGATCACCTTGCCCCAGCAATCTGCTCAAGACATTTTTGCTGCCCTGTTTTTGTTTCGGCGCTACCGCATTCGCCATTTGCCGATTGTCGATGACCAAGGACACTTAATCGGGGTGATCTCCCATGAAAGTATTCGCCAGATTTTGCGTCCGGCCAATCTGTTGCGGTTTCGTCGCGTATCCGATGTGATGACCAGTCAAGTGGTACAGGCCCCACTCACCGCCACAGTCCTGCAATTGGCCCAGTTAATGGCTGAACATCGTGTCAGTTGTGTGGTGATCACCCAACGAGATTCAGAGGACAATGACTGCCCGGTGGGTATTGTGACAGAGCGAGATCTTGTCCAGTTTCAAGCAGTTCAAATCGATCTGCACAAAACTAGGGCCCAGACGGTGATGAGTACGCCCTTATTTCTCCTCAACCCCGAGGATTCCCTGTGGACGGCCCATCAGGAAATGCAAAAACGGCGGGTGGGGCGTTTGGTGGTTTCTTGGAACTGGGGTCGGGGGTTGGGTATTGTCACACAAACCAGTCTGTTAAGGGTTTTTGACCCGATGGAAATGTATGGGGTGATTGAAAATTTACAGCAAACGATTCAACAGCTAGAGTCCGAGCGATCGCCCTCTCTTCCTTCCCCACCAGCGGACTTATTACCCCAACGGACCCGCACCCCATCAGAAAAAGAGAGCGCTGGCGATCGCGAATTATTACTGGCCTTGCTGGACAATGCTTACAAAGACGTAAAGTATATGTTGGCTAACTTAGATATTGTCGTCGAGCAGCGGCGATCTTTGCTTCAATCTGTTCTAGATAAGCTTGCCCACCTCGGTCGTGAAATTAGCTCTTAAATAACCAGCTTGCTTCTATTCATACTAAATCTGGTTAATTAAGCTAAAACGCACTTAAACCACCTAAAATAGAAATAGTAACTTGAGAAAACTCCTACTTATGCCAGCCAAAGATTTCCTAGACTTAGAAGAAAAGAAAAACTTACAAAAAGCTCTTAAAGAAGAAGAAAGAGCAGAGGTTAGGGAAAGAATTTTAATGTTTCTCTTGCTAAACGACGGAAAAACTCAACGAG
>NZ_JBHFLL010000122.1:0-9211 GCF_041928595.1 Microcystis sp. BLCC-F209 | reverse complement strand
AGAAATTTTTTCTTTCTTCCAGACATCGATAATTTTTTGGCGAAAATCTACGGAATAGGGTCTCATAGGAAGCTGGCGAGTTCTATTATTTGTCTATTTGCTTTTCATTGTACCTCATAGCTCCAAGAAGTGCTATATATCAGCTTTCAACAGGATTATTTGTCGGTTGTCCATAAAATTCCTTCTTCCCGAATTCGGTGGGCAAAATGACAGTTTTTCAGCAGAATAATATCCACCTCTCTCCCCAGATAATAGGAAAGAATACTAATAGCCTCAAAGTGCAGTTCGGGATTGATATTTTCGACGGCAATATCCACATCAGAACCGGGGTGAAATTTATAGGGACGAGTCACGGAGCCAAAGATATAAGCTCGATTAATTCCGTATTTTACAGCATTTTCATGAAGCCATTGTTGAGTTTTCGCCAGCAGGGTTTGTCTTTGCTGTTCTCCTTGAATATCTTTTTCTTTGAGGATTTTATCGAGTTCTGGGGTAGGAAAAGCGCTCATGGGCTTATTTTACCATTGAGTTTAGGTAAGCGGTTCTAATTAAATAGAAGATAGATTTTGCCTTCGATCCCCCCTAACCTTGATCAGGGGGGTGTCGAACAGTTTGCTACTTTATTGATAACGACAATGCCCAATTAGTCAAGGTTTGAGCTATCACCACTACAATAAAATCACTACCTATCTTGATTTAGAGGATTTTTTCTAAACCGTAAACGAGGGATTGCAGCTGAGTAACTTTGCGGATAGAGAGGAGAACCCCCGGCATATAACAGGAGCGATCGCTGGTATCATGACGAAGGGTATAGATTTCCCCTGGGGAACCGAAAATGACTTCTTGGTGAGCAATTAAACCGGGTAAACGCACGCTATGAATACGGATGTTCTCAGCAGTTAAACCACCTCTAGCGCCGGGGATGGTTTCTTTTTCGGAAACTTGGGCAGGATTAAAGGTTTTACCTAATTCTGCCAGTAATTCGGCGGTTTTGATCGCCGTTCCACTGGGTGCGTCTGCTTTTTGATTGTGATGCAGTTCGATAATTTCCACATGATCAAAGTAGCGGGATGCTTGCAGGGCAGCCTGTTGTAGTAAAACCATGCCAAGGGAAAAATTGGGGATAACTAAACAGCCGGTGCTGGCTTTTTCGGCAAATTCGGCTAAATCTTGCAGTTGTGCCGCCGATAATCCCGTAGTTCCCACCACGGGACGCACTCCATAGGCGATCGCACTGCGGGTATTGTCATAAACACCGTCGGGATGGGTAAAATCCACCATCACCCCTTGCACTTGTTCCTGAGTTGCCAGGACTAAAACACTCTGTAAATCGTCGAGAATCGGCACTTCTAGGGGTTCACAACCGGCCACTTCCCCTACATCCTGGCCTCGAAAAGCTGGATTTCGATCCACTGCACCCACTAAGATCATATCGTCGGCACGAGCAACGGCTTTAACGACTTCCCGTCCCATTTTACCAGCTGCACCGTTGACAACCACGGGAATCGGGCCTCTATTTTCGGTCATGGTCAATTATTCTCCTTATATATAACCTGAGTTCGGGATAAGAAAAGGGAGAAGTGATCTGCTGAAAAACAGAAAACCATTCAGCCACCTTGCCCTAGGGTTAGTATAGATGCTTTATTCTGTCATGTCGATGATTTTTGCCAACAATTTGCACCTCAATGCTCAAAAAGCTTACTTGCTTATGGACTGAAGACTCGATAACAAAAAAGAAGCTTATGTCTGTGGGAAATTATGACGATTTTAATCGCTTTTCATAGTGTTCATTACAGAAACTTCAAGTCCTATTATTTAGACCGTGTAGCTGAATACTGGAGTGATGCTTTTGCCATTTACCCAGTTATCAGCACTTTGTCGAGTCGATTCCTTTTTGCCTCTATCTCAAACATTGCTGCTGATGCGTTTCAAATTTGCATTGGCCCATTATTAAATCTAGTTTATCTCAACCCCAGAAAATACCTCAATTAATGACAGAGCAGCACCATGGCGATACCGATACCTAAACTTAAACCCACCAGCACTTGAAAAGGAGTATGACCAATTAATTCCTTTAAACGTTCCTCATTAAATTCCTTGCCTCCCTGGAACATTTCATCGATAATTTGATTGAGAATCCGGGCCTGTTTTCCCGCTGCCTGACGCACTCCAGCCGCATCATACATAACAATAACCGCAAAAAGCGCAGCGATGGCAAATTCGGAACTAGACCAACCCATCTGTAATCCTACCCCAGTAGCCAAAGCTCCCACCAACGCCGAGTGAGCGCTAGGCATTCCCCCCGACGAGACTAGATAGCGCAGACTAACCTTACCATCGCGGATTAGCTCAATCAGCGCTTTTAGTCCCTGGGCGGTGAAACAAGCTAAAAGAGAGACTAGCAGTATTTGATTGTGTAACACCTGCTCGAAGTCCTGCATAATCTCATTCGTTTAATTTAATTTTTACGATTAACAATATACTCGGCGATGGCCCGTAAAGGTTCAGCGGCCTCATCGTAGCCACTCAATTCACCGATGGCACTATCTATTAACTGTTGAGCTTGCTGGCGGGACCCTTCTATCCCCCAGAGACTAGGATAGGTAGCTTTTTGTGCCTGTAGGTCTTTACCGGCGGTTTTGCCTAATTCCTCGTTTGTCGCCGTGATATCAAGAACATCATCGATAATTTGGAAAGCCAAGCCAATATTTTGGGCATAACGGGCTAATTTAGCTATATCTTCCCCTTTTGCCCCCGCTAAAACTGCCCCCGACACCACAGAAGTCTCCAACAGGGATCCCGTTTTGTGAGTGTGGATAAAACCGAGAGTTTCTGCCGAAATATCGGGTTTTCCCGCAGATTCCAAGTCTAAAACCTGACCCCCCACCAAACCCGCTGCCCCGACAGTGCGACCTAAACGGGCAATTACCTCTAAAATCTGTAGGGGAGGTACATTACGAGTCTGAGTAGCCACATACTCGAAAGCGTAGGCCAGGAGACCATCCCCGGCTAAAATAGCTATATCTTCGCCGAAAACCTTATGATTGGTTAATTTCCCGCGTCGGTAATCATCGTTATCCATGGCGGGTAAATCGTCATGAATTAATGACATAGTGTGTATCATTTCTAGGGCGCAAGCGGTGGGTAAAGCCATCTCTAGGGAACCCCCCATCAGTTCACAGGTAGCCAGACATAAAATCGGTCGCAGACGTTTGCCCCCAGCAAGGAGAGAATAGCGCATCGCCTCGTAGATTTTGGCAGGATTGCCGATAACTAAAGAGCTATCTAAAGCTGACTCGACAATCAACCGCTTTTCCTCCAGATAGGAAGCCAGGGAAAAGTTCTTGTTTTTCCTCACTTCTACTCCTCGTTCGCCCCTAGTAACCATGTCTTTTTGTCTTGAACCGACTGCTTCTAAAACTATATCAGGAAACTCCCCCTCGATGGGAATTAAACTGACTGCTCCCTTGTACCCTAAGCTGTTGAGTATCTAAATTACCCCTTCAGACTGCATGGCAGCTCCGCAGTTGACCTTCTGAACATTTGTACTAAATTTTTCCAGACGGAGAGAGTCCAATTCTCTTTTCTGATGCCTATTTTCTCTTTTAACCTGAAAAAATACCTCCCTCAGTCCAGAGATTAGCAAAAAACAGGCGATACAATTGAATTTCACCGCAGTTATCCTGGGAGATGCTAAAGTTTTGATGATTCGGTCAAACTTCCGTTTTCTTAGCTTGCGGTTGGGAAATTTCTCGATTAGCCTATAATTAGGGTTATCCTAGTAATATATTTTATGCTGCCAGGGCAAATTTTAGGCGATCGATACCAAATTCAAAGTCAGTTAGGTAAACAAACCGGAAGACGCACTTTTCTCGCCCAAGATATAAAAACGGGCGCTACTGTTGTTGTCAAATTATTAATCTTTAGTACCGATTTTGAATGGACAGATTTAAAACTTTTTGAACGGGAGGCCGAAACTCTTAAACATCTAGATTGTCGCTCGATTCCCGAATATATCGACTATTTTGAAGTTCGCACCGATACCTATCAAGGTTTCGCCCTTGTTCAGAGTTATATCGAGGCGAAATCTCTCAAGGAACAGCTAGAAAATGGTCGCAAATTTAGTGAGGCAGACCTGCAAGAATTAGCCAAATCTATCCTAGGGATTTTAATTTATCTTCATGGAATTAGCCCGCCAATTATCCACCGAGATTTGAAACCTAGTAATATCTTACTAAAAGATCGATCAGGTCATAGTATCGGTAATGTTTATTTAATTGATTTTGGTTCTGTCCAGACTGTTGCCCAACAGGAACAAGCCACTTTAACTATCGTCGGAACCTACGGTTATATGCCCCCTGAACAATTCGGTGGTCGCACCGTTGCCGCTTCTGATTTATACAGTTTAGGGGCCACTTTAATCTATCTAGCTACAGGAATTCATCCCGCCGATTTACCCCAAAAAGATGGCAAAATTCAATTAAATAATTTAGCCAATTTAAGCCCTGCTTTTGTTCATTGGTTAGGACAGTTAATTGAACCTAGTCTCGAAAAAAGGTTTATTTCAGCACAGGCAGCAAATCAAGCTTTACATACTCTCCACGAAATGCAATTAACTTCCTCGAACCTTGAAAAACCCGCAGGGAGTCGGGTACAGTTGCAAAAAAATGAGGAGAAAATTAAAATATCTTTACCTCCCGAAGGTTTTACCCCTAAATTAATTTTTCTTGGAGCTTTTGCCATCGCTTGGAACGCTTTTTTATTAGTATGGACAGGAGGAGCAATTTCTATTCCTCTGTGGATGAGTTGGTTTTTTCTGCTCTTTTCTTTGCCTTTTTGGTTTGTGGGTTTAGGAATGCTTGGCGGGATTATTTATTGCCTCAAAGGGGAGGAAATTATCACTATTGATAGGGAAGAAATTGTGGCCATTCAGCGAATTTGTGGTTTGAAACTTCCGGGCAAAAAGAAAATGGCACGGGAACATATTAATAAACTGGTGAAAGCTGATAGTTATCATACCAAAGATGGTGATGGCGATCGAGTTTATGTGCCGATGGCTTTAACTATTTGGGCGGGGACTAAAGAATATACTATTAGCAGTAAGACAAAAGAATATCTGAGTCAACCCGAAATTGAATGGTTAGCAGCGGAATTGAGCCAATGGTTAGGAATACCAATTACTAATAAGTAGCTTGTTAAAATCAGCTTTTTTCTCCCCTCTCCCCTCTCCCCTCTCCCCCACTGATTACTGCTTACTGATAACTGAAAAATCTCCCCAATTCCCCACTTCCCACCTCCTAATTCATAATTCATAATTCATAATTCTCTCTCCCCCATCTTCCCTCTCCCCTCTCCCCACTTCCCATCCCCTGATATAGACGAACTGTCTGTGATCAGTGTAAAATTTTATGAAGAGTCTGGGCTTTTTTCTCCCTTTTCCTGAGAAATGCCCCAGCGCCAGTGACTAAAATCAAAATTGTGCATCCCATCGATAATTAAGTTTATGAGCGCCACTATTACCGTAGAAAAACGCAAATTAGAAAAACCCCCTTTAGAACTGCATTATCTCGGCGATCGAGTCCTGCGTCAACCGGCCAAGCGGATTACTAAGGTCGATGACAGCATTCGCCAATTAGCCAGAGAAATGCTGCAAACTATGTATAGTTCCAATGGTATCGGTTTAGCGGCTCCCCAAGTGGCAGTCAATAAACAATTGATTGTCATCGATTGTGAACCCGATAAACCAGAAAATCCGCCCTTAATTCTGATCAATCCCCAAATTATCGGTTATAGTCGGGAATTGTGCAAGGCGGAAGAGGGTTGTTTGAGTATTCCCGATGTGTTTTTAGATGTCATCCGTCCCCAAGCGATCGAAGTGAGTTATAAAGATGAACAGGGGAAACCGCGAAAACTGCAAGCTAACGGTTTACTAGCGCGGGTAATTCAACACGAAATGGATCATCTCAATGGTGTCATGTTCGTGGACAGAGTAGATAACGATTTGGCACTGAATGAAGAATTAAAAAAACACGGTTTTTCCGTGCAAGCGGTGAAACCCGTCGAGAAAGTGACAAAATAAAGGCATTAGTTAATTTAGGCGAGGAGTGAAGATGACCCCGAAAAGCGGCGTTTTATTGTTATTATCCTGTATTGCAGCGATCGCTGGTGTGGGTTGTGTCTTTGAAATTAGTTCGGGAGAACCGGATTTAGGCAATACCACCACTGGCTTAATTCTAGCGGCAAGCATACCATTAACAGCCCTATTTTTTTGGGCGGCGGTTAAAGACACGAGAGCCAATTACAAATAGAATAACTTCCCCTCGGTTGCAGAAGAGAGAATTTATTTCTCTCTTTTGTTTGTTTTAACTACAGGACAAATTGCCAGAAAAAGTTACTACTTTTGAGGACTTTAAGTAGCTGGTTATAATTAAATTAAAAATAGTTTTTAGGTTCGATACCCCCTTAGTACTAGGGTTGATTCATAGTAGGGTTGATTCATGAATCAACCCTACCCTTAGTCCCCCGTTGATAAGGGTGGTGTCTGATAATTTTTAACGCCTACCTACTTATCAGCTTTTATGACAATCAATCATATCCTGACCAGTGAAAATCTGATTAGGTAAAGATTTCCCCCCTCTCTCCTATATCCGCAATCTAGAATGATAAAATAGGTGATGTTAAAAGCATCATTCATTAGCTATGACCACAACCTACAAAGTAGAAATTTCCCATTTAGGAACCACACAAACGATCGAAGTTAGGAAAGATCAAACTATACTACAAGCGGCCTACGATGCGGGGATTGACTTACCCAGTTCTTGCAATGCGGGCGTATGTACTACCTGCGCCGCTCAACTTTCCCAGGGTAGCGTTGAACAAGGTGAGGGCATGGGATTATCCCCCGACCTGCAAAAAGAAGGCTATGCTTTGTTATGTGTGGCCTATCCTCGCTCGGATATTAAACTGGAATCTGGCAAGGAAGAAGTAGTTTATCAACGTCAATTCGGAAAACCCTAGGCCAGACTGGGGTTAAGATGACAAATTTTCGGGGGTTTCCCCCCAAAAAAACAGATTTTGAGCCAATAGAACCGGCAAACCCTAACTAATAGCTGAATGCTGACTAATAAGGGAGAACTTTTGCTCTGCACTCTTGAGGGCTGCTTTCATGAAACCATAAAAGAGAGGATGAGCTTTATTGGGACGAGAGCGAAATTCGGGGTGAAATTGGGTAGCAATAAAGAAAGGATGTTTTGGTAGTTCGATAATTTCCACCAAACGACCATCGGGAGAAGTGCCACTCACCAGATAACCAGTCTCGAAAAAGAGACTACGATAGGCATTATTGAACTCGTAACGGTGACGATGGCGCTCATAGATAACCTCTTGACCGTAGAGGGAGAAAGCCAGACTATCGGGATTTAAACGGCAGGGATAGAGACCTAAGCGCATTGTTCCCCCTAAATCCACCACATCTGCCTGTTCTGGCAGTAAATTAATCACTGGATTGGGTGTATCTTCTTCAAATTCGGAACTATTGGCCCTTTCTAATCGGGCCACATTGCGACCCCATTCGATAATCGAACACTGCATCCCTAAACAGAGACCCAAGAAAGGAATATTATTGACCCTAGCATACTCGATCGCCTTAATTTTGCCATCCACACCCCTAATACCAAAACCACCGGGTACAACAATACCGTCAACACCGCTTAAATGAGCTTCGGCCGAATCGTTATCCACATCTTCGGCACTTACCCAACGCAATTCTATCTCGCTATTAAGGGCAATAGCGGCGTGTTTGAGGGCCTCCACCACCGAGAGATAAGCATCCCCCAACTGCACATATTTCCCGACGATAGCTATCTCTAATTTTTGACTGGGGGATTGCATCTGTCGGATGAGATTTTCCCACTCCTCCAGATGGGGGTATCGGGGACTGAGGTTGAATAATTCTAGGGTTTGTTGCGCTAATCCCTCTTTTTCCAGATTGAGAGGAACTTCATAGATACTGCTGGCATCCTGAGCAGTAATCACCGATTCCACCGGCACATCACAGAAAGCTGAGAGTTTTTCTTTTAACCCCGGTTGTAGGGGTAGATGACAACGACAGACTAACACATCCGGTTGAATACCGATCGATCTTAATTCCTTGACCGAGTGTTGCGTCGGTTTCGTTTTCATCTCCTTGGCCGCCGGAATCCAAGGAATTAGGGTAACGTGCATATAAACCACGTTATTTCGACCTACATCCTTCCTAAATTGCCTAATTGCTTCTAAAAAAGGCAAAGATTCGATGTCTCCCACCGTACCACCAATTTCTGTAATGACAATATCGGGGTTGGTATCCTTGGCCACCCGGAGAATCCTTTCCTTGATTTCGTTGGTAATATGGGGAATTACCTGCACCGTTCCCCCCATATAAGCACCACGGCGCTCTTTATTCAATACCGCTTGATAAATCGAGCCAGTAGTCACGCTATTGAGACGGGAGAGTTCCGTATCGGTAAAACGTTCGTAGTGGCCAAGGTCGAGGTCGGTTTCGGCCCCATCATCGGTGACAAATACCTCTCCGTGTTGAAAAGGACTCATCGTACCCGGATCCACGTTGATATAGGGGTCTAATTTCAGAATTGAGACGGAATAATCCCGACTTTTCAACAATCTTCCCAAACTAGCGGCGACAATTCCTTTCCCAATACTGGAGACAACTCCCCCGGTGACAAAGACAAATTTACTCATAAAATTCTTCCTGCGATCGATTATACCTAGCAAGGGGTGAGAGTTTTCGGGATGGGGTTGACCCTGAGAGAAGCCGAAGGGCGGTGTCATTTTCCCAGATTTCATTATAACCGGAGGATCTATACCGCTCAACTAAACTTACTCAAACTTACTTAAAAGCCTGAAAGCTTAGTCATTCGTAGTGGGTCAAGCACTACAGGATTAAACGGCAAACCCTTTATTCCCTGGTCAATGACATCAGGAATTACTTTTCTAATGATGTTAAATGACCCATTGACATCGGCATTTAACAACTGATTTGTTCCCATTTTATACAGTCCCCTAGCTAACCTTTTCCCTTAAATAATGGTTTTTCTTCACCATATTTAGGTAACTCATCCCTATCTAAAGCACTGGATTGTGAGGTATAGGATTCTTCAGTTATTATGACTTTTATTCCTTTTAATTGAGCTTTGTAGGTTAACATTTCTAT
>NZ_JBHFLL010000121.1:0-10014 GCF_041928595.1 Microcystis sp. BLCC-F209 | reverse complement strand
CATAATACAGTGAGTTCTTTTCTTCTTCCGTGAATTCTAGGTTAATCATGTTTTTAATGAGTGCTTTGCTTCTAATTATGACTCTTAAACTATATTATTGTCCTTGAGTAAAAAATGCAAGTTGTAGCCGTGCAAAGTATACCTAATTTAACAGAAAAAGTGGGGGTGTTAGCTGGACTAACATCCCCCACAATGAAAATTTTCGGGAAAAATTGCCTAATAACGAAAAAACTGGATTATAATAAGGTCTTTGCTCAAGATTTTTGCTAATCGCTAACTGCCATAAAGCCCAATCAAGACCCCTGTTTATCGAGAGAAAAACCAATGGTAGCCACTTTAAAAGGACGAGATGTTTTAAGAATAACCGACATGAGTAGCGAAGAAATCAGCGCCCTACTCAATCTATCGGCACAGCTTAAAGCTGGCACTCTTAACCCCAGCTGTAAAAAAGTCTTAGGATTGCTATTTTATAAAGCTTCCACTCGGACCCGGGTTTCCTTTACCGTCGCCATGTACCAGTTAGGGGGACAGGTGATCGATCTTAATCCCAGTGTAACCCAAGTGGGGCGCGGGGAACCCTTAGCCGATACAGCCCGGGTACTCGATCGCTATCTCGATATTCTCGCAGTTCGCACCTTTAAACAAGAGGATTTAGAAGCTTTTGCCAATTACTCGCACATCCCGATTATCAACGCTTTAACGGATTTAGAACATCCCTGCCAGATATTAGCCGATTTACAGACTATCCAAGAGACTTTTCAGACTTTACGGGGAATTAACCTCACCTATGTGGGGGATGGTAATAATGTCGCTAATTCTCTCCTCCTAGGTGGCGCTTTGATGGGGTTAAATGTGCGGGTTGCCTCCCCCGCAAACTATCAACCCGATGGGGAAATTGTCGCCAGCGCCCAGGCTATTGGCGAGAAAACCGGTAGTAAAATCTTAATTACCGACGATCCCGTTACGGCAGTAAAAGACTCTCAGGTGGTTTATACTGATGTCTGGGCGAGTATGGGACAGGAAAGCCTCGCTGATGCCCGAATTCCCGTTTTTCAGCCCTACCAAGTCAATGAACAGCTAATGAGTCACGCTGACAAAGACGCGATTATTCTCCATTGTTTACCTGCTCACCGGGGTGAAGAAATTACCGACGGGGCGATCGAGGGTGTACAATCAAAAGTCTGGGAACAAGCGGAAAATCGGATGCACGCCCAAAAAGCTTTAATGGTGAGTTTATTGGGATTAATCTAGCTCCAGATGCTCAGTTACCTAAAATAATTATTAAACTACATAATCAATCATCCTAAGACCTGTCCGACACCAGAAGTTAACGCTAGGATTGATGGTAAGAGCAATAATCAGGGCAGCCTCCACACCTAACTATATGTCAGACACCTCCGCAGTTAAAAAATATCTCGCCCATTGGTTTCAATTGGGAAAAAAAGTTATTTGTCCCAAAAACCAAGCTATGCTATTTCCGCTGCCAATTTTCAATGCTGATCGCTATTCGTCGGAGTTTGAGGATTGTTGGCAAAAAATGCTTGATCCTCAAAGTGGCGATTGTTACCTAGAAGGTACTCAACAAACCATCCAAGACTTACTTTCCCCTCAATGGGAATTTCACCCCTGCGCTCGTTGTACTATACCTGTACCAATTGAAGTGCTGGGCCAATCGGGTTTATCCTGTCCCTGCCATGATTTGAGTAATTGGCCCAATTTAGAATTACCCCTACCCCATTTACCCGTCAATAGTCGAGAAAATCTCGATCGCATCCGGCAAAGATTGCTAAAAAATTCTCCCTCACATTAACCGGATCAAAAGAGACGTTAGGGGTAACGTCTCGAAAAAAGGATTGAGATTTAGGGTCTGCTGAATAAATCTAAAAACCTTGTTGGATAAGACTTTTAGACTTTTTTTTCCTCAAAAAGTGCCAGCCGTTGCGGGGATCGGGGGGAAAATTCAGGTACTTTTTCCCTGAAAATTAGGTAATTGACTACCTCAAAATCGTTAAAACCCCAAACCCCACACCCCACACCCCACACCCTGCCCCCAGGAAAAGCTTTTTCAGCAAACCCTATTTAACGATTTCTGCCAAAAAAATTGACCAAATCCCGCAATCTCTCACTATATTCTCCGGTTAAAGCTTCCTGACGATAGCGCCATGACCAATTCCCTTCTGGGACACTGGGGGTATTCATACGCGCATCGGATCCTAAACTTAACACATCCTGTAACGGTACGATCGCCTGATTAGCCACGGAACTATAGGCCAGTCGAATCAGATCCCAAGCCACTCCCTGACCACTGGGAGCGCCAAGATATTGATAAAGTCGCGCTTTTTCGTAGTCATTGGCGTTATCCTGAAACCAGCCCACAGTAGTATTATTATCGTGAGTGCCGGTATAAATCACACAGTTGCGTTCGACGTTGAAAGGAAGATAGGGATTACCCGCATCACCCCCAAAAGCAAAGTGGAGAATCTTCATCCCCGGGAAGGCAAAGTGATCGCGAAAATCTAGAACTGCTTGGTCAATATCGCCCAAATCTTCGGCAATAATCGGCAATTTACCTAAACGAGCGCCAATAGTATTAAAGAGATCATAACCCGGGGCCTTGAGCCAATGACCATTAATAGCATTTTCCTGGCCGAAAGCCACCGCCCAATAGGCCTCTAATCCGCGAAAATGATCGATACGGATGATATCGACTAGGGAAAGAACCGCTTTTAAACGGCGTACCCACCAGTCAAAGCCCGTATTTTTGAGATAATCCCAGTTATAAAGAGGATTTCCCCATAATTGCCCCGTTTCTGAGAAATAATCCGGGGGAACCCCCGCCACTTCCAAGGGATTACCGGTTTGCGGATCCAGTCGGAAAACCTGCGGATTTGCCCAAACATCGGCACTATTATGGGAGACATAAATGGGGATATCACCGATAATCTCGATACCGAGGGAGTTAGCATAGCGTTTTAGGGCTAACCACTGCTCAAAAAACTCAAATTGCAGGAATTTGTGCAGAAAAATCTCCTCTTGTAACTCCTGTTTCGGTGTTTCCAACGCACCCCAATGACGTTCGCGAATTTCTGTCGGCCATTCCATCCATGCTTTACCCTGGTAAGCGTGGGATAAAGCCATAAATAGGGCGTAATCCTCTAACCAATCAGCATTACCAGCACAAAAGCCGGCAAACTGTTTGTAAAGAATTGTGTCAGAACCCTTGACAAAATTGCTCGCCGCCTTTCTAAGTAGGGGAATTTTCCAAGCGATCAATCGCTCAAAATCCACTTGATCGAGGGGAAAATCGGGAATATCCTCGAAATCTGCCTCACTAAGCAGGTTTTTTTCTCGAAGAAGATCGAGACTAATCAGGAGATGATTGCCGGCAATGGCACTAAAACTCATGTAGGGAGAGTTACCGTACCCTGTGGGGCCTAAAGGGAGAATTTGCCAGAGTTTTTGACCACTTTGAGCCAAAAAATCGATAAATTGATAGGCTTCCCTACCTAGTTCTCCAATCCCGTAACGGCCGGGGTGACTGGTGGGATGAAGCAAAATACCGCTAGAACGGCTAAAAGCCATGAAAAAACCCCCTTATCAGTGATTCGGTTAGCAGTTCTTAAGTGTTTAAAGCTGAATGCTCACTGCTATCTCCAAGCTAACCCGATCTCGATCGATAACGGCAATACTTAACAACTTTATTAGACCTATAATGTAGGGTCTGCTGAAAAAGTTTGTTGGTGGGGTTAGGGTGTGGGGTTTTATCCATTGAGATTTTTTTGTCTTCGCGAGTGGTTCGGTAAGTCTGATCCAGTGATTAGGTTTTTCAGTATAGTTATTTTCTCTCTTGCCAAAACTTTTCAGTTAACAGAGTATCCACATCCTTCGCAAAAGGACAAACATCAGGAAAACTGGTATCAGGATAATCCTCGCGCACCGACTCCAACGCTTCCCCGTAGGATTCCCCAAAGATCTCGACTAGAAAGCTTTTTAAACTCGGTGAGTATTTAAACTCTTTTTTTAACTCGTTGCGAAAATTCCGGATCTCGATCTCCCATCCCCGATAACAATCCGGGAGAGCGACATAACACCGTTTTAAGAGATGCTCCAGTAAACGAACCAGAAAACTATGAACCGATTTACGCTGACTAATTCCCAAGGATTCCACCTCCTCGATTAAATTGTCCAGATCGATCGCAGCGAAATCTCCGGCTTTTAATCGATCTACTGTTTCGTCGATCCAGAGAGCGAAATCGGTATCGTAGAGCGTTTTCGTGGTTGTTGGTGTCATGCTCACGTCCTCTCGGTATTCTTTCACTATCCTAGCCGAACCGGCTCAAAATTTTTCCAATACTTCCAACTCCTCTAAGATTATAGATATCTTGTGAGAACCAAACTCCGTTTTGCCTTTTGCATGAGTAGAAAACGGGTTTCTCCGAGAAACCCGTTTTCTGTGCGTTACTCACTGAACTTCTCCCATACATATCTACTACAATAGCCAAAAACCCTTATCCATCAGACGACAGATAATGTGTGACTGCACAACAACTTAAGCGGGTGAGGGGAATCGAACCCCTATCATTAGCTTGGAAGGCTAGGGTTTTACCACTAAACTACACCCGCATTTTCTTAGCACTTTCGTTAGCATAACACGAATTGCCGATTTTTACAAGTAGGGATTTTCAGCTTGTTAATCGCCCCTAGATGGTTATAAATTGCCTAAAAATCCCGATCGCTCCTTTTTATCCCCGATTTGGCTAAAAGTTGCTTCCACGCGATCGAGGTCTAGTTGGGAGAAATTATCGATCGCCCAGTTGGACACTCTCTGCATAAAATGGAAGGGGTAGGTATGAGCGATTCCCACCACCTGCATTCCCGCTCTTTTTGCCGCTTCGCAACCAGCAAAAGTATCTTCAATCACCAGACATTCCCAGGGTTGCAACTGTAGATTAAAATTCCAACGATTGAATCTTTCTACGGCCAGTAAATAACCATCCGGTTGAGGTTTACTGGTGCTGATCTCATCCCCGGTGACAATGACACTAAAATAATCCCCAAGGCCCGTCTGTTGCAAGATCGATTCTACTTCCGAGCGTATTGCTCCCGTCACCAAACCGATTTGTAGATCCCTGGCCTTAACCCGTTTTAAAAAAGAGTATATCTCTTCATAAATAGGAAGTTTCTCTAATTTTCCTAATCTTTCTCGGTATAAAGTGGTTTTTTTGTTAATTAACTTGGTCAGATACTCCTCGGTCACTTGACGACCGCGACGGGTGAGAACATTACGCAAACAGACGCGATCGCTTCTTCCCAGACATAACTCCGCAAATTCCGACCCTAGGGGCAGTAAATTTTCCCCGAGCAAGATTTCATTGATTAACTCTTGATGGATCGGTTCATCATTGATGATCACCCCATTAAAATCGAACAGAACAGCCTTTAACATCAATCTTAGACAGAAAAGCTAATAAATACTCAGTGTTCTTGATTATACTAAAGTTTTTCGTTAGGGCCGGGCGGGTCTTGTCCCTGACCCCATCTCAACAAACAATTTTAACCGGAAAATTGCCAAGGCCTTGACAAATTCCCAGATTTGTTCTATTATTTTGTTATAGTGGGAATCCGTGCTGCCCTGTAACCCCCCTATTTTGGGTTTGCTGAAAAGGTACGGGCGAAGCATTCGGATAGAAAATCTACGGTTTCAGTGATAGGTTATTGCCCGAATGCTTCGCCCCTACAGGACGCGGGCCGATGAAGACGCAAGGTTTTGAAGCACGATTCTCTCCTTGCACCTGTTTCGCAAGACAAGCCACCAAAACCCTTACCTTGCCTACATTTCACATTTATTAAGCAAGCCCCATTCTGGGTTGAGATATTAGCCAAAAATATAACAAAAGAATTTAGGTCATTGTTTCTTGTTTCGTTTCCGATACCCAACGACGGAATAATTCCACAGCAATCCGATAACGAGAGTCTTGGCATTCGATGACATGATGATTTTCAAGGGTTTTTAGGGCCCGGTCGAGAGTTGTGGCAGTTAGTCCGGTGCTGGACAGTAAATCTCCCCGGGTTAATCCTTGCAGATGGGGAGAAAGAACTATTAAAATCTCCTGTTGTCCGGCCGGCTCTTGTTTAGCCTGTTTCCAGACACCCGTAAAATAATAATTCCCCCTTTGGAAAAACTCAGCATCGATGGCTTTTTCCACATCTTCCACCTGAAAACGAATATCTTGGGGACGTTGCAACTCAAAGACCTGTTTATTATAAAAACGTACCAGATGAAAGCCGATCAGTTGTACTAGATAGGGTTGACCGTGGGTAAGTTGATAAATTTTGTCCAAAGCGGATGGGGTATAGTCTAGGGGAAAATCCTCGTCTTCCCCAACGGGATTAGCGAGGATAACGCGAGTGGACTCAGGAGAGAGGAAACTAACTGGAATCGGGTAAACACTGCCAAAAAAAGGATGAAAATAATCGGCAGTCATCTCCTCTAGGGTATGTAATCCGGCAAAAACAAAAGCTAGACGCGGACTACTCTGGACAAGGGAACGCAGATAGCCGAGGAAATTCGGGGGGAGGGTATTCGCTTCGATTAAATCCTCAATTATCTCGAACTCATCGAGGGCAATAATTAAACCGGTTTTAGCTTTTTTCGGCAGAATCTGGCGCATCAGACGGTCTAAATAACGATTAAAATACATTTCTGGATGTTGGGAGATTTTTTCCTCTTCTGGGGCATCAATTGCCAAAGTTTGGGCGATTTCCTCAGCCATAGTCAGGAGAACTTCGGCTAGGCTGGTTACTGTGGCCACGCGCTGTAAATTAATGTAGATAACCGAGACATTTGGTGGGAGATAGGCCTCCAGATTGCGTAGAATCGAAGTTTTACCCATGCGACGATGACCATAGAGAACCACGGAGGATAGGTTATCTCCCGACCACATTGACTGAAGTTCCCGCAGGATATCCTCACGACCAACAAAGCGTTTACCGATCACTGGATCACCGATAATGTAGGGATTAGGAATCGGTTGGGTAATAGTTACCGTTCCCACCGTTCCCGCGATGGATGCGCTAATTTCTGCCCATTTTTCGGCAATAGAAAGGATTAATTCTTTTTCTGCTTGGGGTAAATTAGCCGCCTGTTGGTCGTTTATATCCTTTAATTCCCCGATAATCCGATTAAGAGCGAGGGATCTGGTCTGTTGGGAGTAACTTCTCTGGACTAAAGCTATTTCTGTGATAACTAGATTTAAACTGCTGATAGCTTGCCAAGTTTGCGGACGTAATGAAGGTTCTGGGGCAATGGGGGCAACTTTCAGGGAAGCGATACCATCGGGAGTTGCTGCCAGACTAAATCGGTGTAAAGTTTGGGCGAGGCTATACATTTCTTCCCCGTAGGCGAGGGAACGTACCACAGCAAAGGCTTTTTCGGCTTTTTCGGTGTCCCGTTGGTGAAGATACCAAAAACCAGCGGCGGCGGCGCGAGCAGGAGTATCTAGACGGATTTGGCTGTCAGACCAAGAAAACAGTTTCGCCGACGCATATTTTAACAATTGCCAATCGGAGGGATTTTCTGCCAGACGGGAGACGCGATAGATAATTTCTGCCTCTGGGAATTGCGATAAAACGCGATTAACGGCGACAAGGACAGGAATAAACTGGCAGCTGTACCGAAAGTATTGATTGAGGTTATTAATAGCCGTTTCCCAGTCTTGCTGTAACCATTGTTGTAGAGTCGAGGTTAACCCCGGCAGCGGTAGAAGGGTAATACGGGGAAAAAGTCGCCCTTGGGGACCAGCCAAAAGCCCGATTAGCCAATTATCAAGACGGAAAAAGGCGAATATAAACCCCACGCCGGACACCCCGCCGAACACCACGCCGAACACCACGCCCCACCCCACGACGGACACCACGCCGAACACCACGCCGGACACCACGCCGGACACCACGCCCAACCCCACGCCGGACACCACGCCCAACACCACGCCCAACACCACGCCGGACACCACGCCGGACACCACGCCGGACACCACGCCCAACCCCACGCCGGACACCACGCCCAACACCACGCCCAACACCACGCCGTACACCACGCCCAACACCACGCCCAACACCACGCCGTACACCACGCCCACCCAATTAACAGAAAGTCCTAAATTTGCCGCTATGCTACAGATAATGAGAGGGGTAATTACAGTTAAGAGAAGACCCTGAATCCCTAGACGCAATTGTACGGGATGGTCGCGGAGAAATTGTATTTTATCGCGCCATGTTTTCTGTTCTTTTAATTTATCGCCGCCGCCTCTCGTTTCCACATACCAGCGCACTGCTTGGGGAAAATAAAACACCCAGTACAACAGCAAAAGATAATCAAAGGGATTCCATAAAGATAAATCGCGTTTGAGTTTAGGGGCGAGATTAATTCTGGGGACGGTGCTTTCCTTCATAATTTCTATCTCTAGCTATTTACCCGGTGATGGTTTATTAAGTAGTTAGGTGTTAACTGTCAGACACCCCCCTTATCAAGGGGGACAGGGGGGATCAAACCCAAAATTAAATCAACTTATTGTTTAGTTATAACCTAAGTTCGGGATGCTGAGTTATTGACTTTGGTTTGATAAAGTTTAAAACAATTTTGCATCACCTCTCGCGGCTTTCCTTGACTTTGCCTAACAAGAGAACTTATTTCCTCCTCAGTAAAAGTCACTCCAGTTTGACTTAGACGATGACTAATAAACTCTTTAATTTTAGCTTCATCCCATAATTTAATCGGAAATTGTTGACAAATTCCCTCGAAAGGTGAGTCACGTCTTTTGTTATCAGGAAATAAAACATCAAGGGGACGATTAGCCGCTACTACTAATCTTAAAGGTGGATCGGGACGATTGGCTAACTCTCTTAATTGACTTCTAAGCTGATAGCTGAAATATTTTTGAGTCATATTATCTACCACATCCAATAATAACAGGATTTTATGTTTTTCTAATTCCCTAGTTAATCTAGTTCCTTTGAGCGGTTTATCGTAATTCGCAGCTATACCAATCTGATTACATAATTCATAATAAAAATCCTTATCTCCTGCTAATCCTTCTAAGTTTAAATACAAGGGTTGTCGATGCAAATACTCCCTTGCTTGATGGTAAATTCCCCAAAGCAGGGTGGTTTTTCCCGTTCCCCTTTCCCCGATAATAGCAGCACTACTGCCGGAATTTAAAACCTCAAAAATATCTTTAATTTCTTGTTCTCGGCCAAAAATCTGCTGAATTTCTTTAATACCTCCGGAAGTGGGTTTAAAAGGATTATGGGCATTTTTTTGGGGTTGTAATTGCGGAAAATATTTAAAAATAGTCTGAACTGAAATCGCTCTTCCTCCTAAATCACTGTACTCATCTCTGGTTTTATTCACCACTCCGCACACTTTCCCCGTGCGTAAATTTAACAGAGGTGAACCACTAAAACCGGGTTGTACTTGCCCTAATTTAAACTTGATTAAGGGGTTTTCATCCCCCGTTAAACCTATATACTCAAAGTCACTAGGATCAACGTTCGGATAATCGTTGGTATAGCCAAAAGTGTATAATTTATCTGTTAATTGTAAATCGTGATCAAAATCGACATATTTGTGATCTAAAGACGAGTTTAATTGTAAAAGAGCCAGATCGATCCCATCTAGATTCGGTAAGTGGATAATTTTAGCCATAGAAATTTGACCTTGCCAAATTATCTCGATAGTCTCGCGATTATCCCGCGCATCTTTCACCACATGAAGACAGGTCAAAATTAACCCTTGTCCCACAAAAAAGCCTGTTCCTGACCCATAGATTAACTTTAACCTGACAGTGTACGGGGGTAGAGATTCCGGGGTAAGCATGGTTCTTCGGTTTGTGTTATGTAATGGACGGGGGTTATAAGAGATGGAACCCTTATAGAGAAAGACATTGGACGATTTTTGTCAATTGTTTTTGATCTAGAGCGAGCTAATCAGTTAAATCTTTTGCCAGATAAGGATTT
>NZ_JBHFLL010000120.1:0-14402 GCF_041928595.1 Microcystis sp. BLCC-F209 | reverse complement strand
TGAAATGGGGCGAAAGTCTGTGGACTCTGTGTAAGACAGTACATGGTTTTTTAACTGTGGTATGCGACGGTGGTGGAAGCAGAAACTTAAATCGTGAGGTTTAGGAATCGCCGCACTTTTAGGGCGGCGAGGATGTCAACTCCCGTACCTTTTTCCCCAACACGGCACGGATGAGAATATTGGCATCCAGAACGATTCTTTTCGTCATGGCAGAAAGCCTAACGCTCACCTTCGCGGAGTTGACGGAATTCGCGAACGAGCGCATCTTCAGAAAGTCCCTGTTCGCGTAAAAGCGCATCCAACCTCTCGGCGGCGCGTTTTAACCCGTCGATCTCCGCTTCCGATGGCTCCGGTCGTGCCGGTAAGAAATAACCCACCGTCTGACCCTGGCAAGTGACGGCGATGGGAGTAGTAGAACTCAAATATTTGGCGAGATGATCCCGGAATTCTCCCATTCCGATTTTTTCTAGCATAGACTATTGCTTTTCCCGCTTGTGTACTGTTGTGTAGATAATTTTAGCAGAAAAATCTTAGGTTGGGGACGTGCTAACTCGCTGATAATGTTAGTATCACACAGGAATGTCATTTAAGCTTTTTGCAAATGGATTAGAACGATCTTGGCGAGTAGGAACTTCTATAGTATAGTTTTCTTCAGCACAAATTTGTCGCAATTCTGCTAAAGCTTGGGATAGGTTATCAAAATTTGTTTGAGTTTCATGGGCAGCTAATTTCTTTTCTAAGAGCAATCTTTCTTCTTCAGAAAGGTATTGGATAATTTGGACGAGAGATTCAATCAATTTGGCATTCATGGTTTTTTCCTCTTTCCACTCATATTTCTGTTACCCAAAACGAAAAGATAACTGCTGTATTCAAATTTTTACAGTTTATTTTAAATAAATCAAGAGATTTAACCCCGGAATCGTGCGCGAGAGAGTCCAGATAAGGAGAGTAATATAAAAGATGCCGATACCCCATTGATACCAAACTAAAAAAGAAATAATAGCGGGTAATTCTCGATCGCGAACTCGCCAATCATTAAAGCCTAATTTTAGCAAATTATTGAGACTTAAATCGTAATAATTTAACCAATTCCAACGCTTTTGCCAAGGAATGGGAGTATAACGATCGCGAAAGAGGGGAAATTCAGGAACTACGGGTAAACGGGTGATTAATAAGCGTAATTGTCGCATACTGCCATCTTGCAGAAAATAGGAACTATCCATTAAATCGTGATAGCGTCCCCGACGATAAAGTTCGATAATTAAAATTAAGGGTAAGGGGACAAGAATTAGGGCAATAGCTGTTAAAGTTAGTAGGGGACGACTGGCAGATTGCAGGATATTAAACACACCAGAAAGGGTGAGAATAATATAGCTAGTTACCATACAAAAGATTTCATAACGACTAGGAATTACTGGTTTAGGAGTGAGACGACGCACGCGATCAATTAACCAAAATAAACAGCCAAAATAGGCAAAAATTATGATTCCTGTCCCAAAAACTAAACTAAAATTTGTACCATCTTGACTTAAGAGTAATAGTAAAGCAAGGAAAGAAGTATGCAGAAAATCAGCTACCCAAGTGAGGTTAATTAGGCGAATAACTGAGATATTATTCAGTTTTTGTTTTAACTGTTGTAATCGCAATTTTTCGGTTTTGTATTCAATTTGATTAGCATCGGCAATTTGTTCTAGGGAGCGAAAATTACGAACCAAATTTCTTAAAACTGTCTCATTTCCTGTTAAAGTTGGTAAATAAATTGCTTGACCAATTACTCCTCTATCTCCTAGGATTTTCGCTTTATCGGAATCAAAAGCTAATCCTGATACACTCAAATAACTATTGTTAGTAAAAGTGGAATTACTAAAATCTACCTGATCTAAAAGTTTCACATCTTGAAAACTAACCACACCATTAAAATAACTAGACCGGAAAGCGCCCGATTTTTCAAAAGTGGCATTTCTAAAGGTTAATAAACTTAAAAATCTACTCTTAGAAAATAGCGGACGATCTCGCCATTGACTTTGGGAAAAATTGGCCTCTTTTTCCCAGAAAGTACGGGTAAAATCTGCGAGTTTATCGTATTTAGTTTGATCAAAATAAGCTTCGGCAGTAAAATGACTGCGATGGAAGTTAGTAATACTTTTAAAATGGGCCGTGCGAAAGATGGCTTTATTTAAAAATTGACTTTGACTAAAATTTACATCTCCCATAAAATTGGCTTTGGTAAATTTTGCCACCCTAGCAAAACGCGATTCTACCCAATTACTTTCACGACTAAATTTTGCTGCCATTGCTTCGACAATTTGCAGAAAAAAAGTCTTAGAAAAGTCCACTTCTCCCATAAATACCGTTCCCTGCAACTTCACCGGTCCACGAAATACTGTGACATTAAAAACCGGTTCATCGCTATCGAATAAAAAATTTTCGTCCTGTTGTAATAACTGTTCTTCCGTGGGTGATAACAAGGTAGCAAGGGCCACTTTTGTTAAAGGAGTCGGTAAACCCAGACGGGAAGCGATAAAATTGCCTTGAATTAAGGAATTACTAAAATCTAAACCTAGGGGTTGTTTAGCGCGATTAATTTGACCTTGAATCTGTTGATAAAATTGTTCTTGCAGTTCCTTATTTTCATCGCGGATATCGATAACTAAATTGGCTAAATCGATAGTAGTCATCCCTTCTTTAAGGACGGGTGCGCTTAAACGTTCCTGCAATAAAGTTACTGTTAAAGGAACCCTATCCATTACTGCCAAACTAGGGAGAGAATGTAAACAGAAAAACAGAAAAACAATGATTAGTAACCAGCAGCCTTTCAACAACGCACCCACGACAGTTATTTTCCTAAACAAGCTTGGATAGCCATTTCTAAATCCTCTTGGTTTAAATCGGTGATAACAAAGACTTCCTGAACACTTTTTCCTGTCCTCGCAATCAGCTTAAAACCACCACGAATCGGCACTGATATCCGCAATTGTAACCGCGGACAATGACCTTTTGAGCGAGAAAGTACCCCCGGGGTGACAGTGGTGATTCCCTGATAAGTAATTAACTTTTCTAATACCGCAATCAACCCCGGTATATGAGTAGAATGATTCCAAACTAAGCGACCATTATTCATAATTATGCGGCCTCTAGGGGAGCCATGGTTAATCCTTCCCGTCGCAATTGTTGGTGATAAAGTTCCGCTTGTTCTTGAGGACCTGTCCAGACAATTGCCTGTCCTTGGTAGTGAACTTGATTAGTTAATTCCCAAGCTTGATCGGTGGTCATATCCGGGATATATTTAATTAAACAATTGGCCACATGATCGAAGGTGTTAAAGTCATCGTTGAGAACAATAACTTTATAGTTGGGATAAGTCTTTTTCACCCCTTGGGTGGACTTATCTAAGGTGGTACTGGGTGCGCTGGCCATAAAAGTTACAATAGGTCAAAGTTTTTGCGGTTAAATTCGAGCATTTTGACAACAATTAAGCGGCAAAAGCCACAGAATTATTATTCAAAACTTGGTGATAGTAATTTAATAACTGTTTGGTGGCCGCTTGCCATGCCCATTTTTCCGCTTCTAGACGCGCATTCCGTCGTAATTCCTCTCTTTCTGCCTTGGCGGTTAGTAATCTTTGGGTGGCACTAATTAAACCTTTTTCATCCCTAGGATCGAAGAGATGACCATTAACTCCATCGGTGACAATATCGGGAATTCCCCCCGAATTTGCTGCCACTACCGGACAACCGGCAGCCATGGATTCTAAGAGTACCAAACCGAGGGTTTCTGTGCGTGAGGGAAAAAGAAAAGCATCTGCGGAAGCAAAAGCGGAGGCTAATTCTAACCCCTGTAAATAACCGACAAAATGGGTATTTGTGTCGGCAAAATGACTTGTTAAAGCTTCCCGATGGGGACCATCTCCCACAATGGCAAATCTTGCTTCGGGAATCGCTTCTAAGACTGGTTTAATGCGATCGATTTCTTTTTCGGCCGACACTCGACCAACGTATAATAAGAGAGGACTATCGGGGTTATTTTGGGATAATTTCAGTCTCATGGCCGGGGATTTTAAATGAGGTTGAAATAATTCCGTATCGACTCCCCTTTGCCAAAGCTCGACCTTTTCAATGCCACGACTAGATAATTCTTGCACCATAGCGGTGGAAGTGCAGAGATTTAAACTTGCTTGATTGTGGGCCAGTTTTAATAATTCCCAGAGTAATCCTTCTAGGGAACCTAATCCATAGTGTTGTAGGTATTGGGGGAGATGGGTATGATAGGAAGCGACGAGGGGAATGTTCATAGTTTTGGCAAAATAAATGCCTCCCACCCCTAAAATAGCCGGGTTAACCACATGAATAATATCAGGTTTAAACCTCTCTAAAGCTTGACCGACGGAAGGCCGGGGGAAAGCCATTTTTAATTCCGGATATAGGGGTAAGGGAATCCCTGTAACTCCATGAATTTTAGCACCTTTGTACTCCTTTAAACCGCCATCGGGAGAGAAAACTAATACCTGATGACCTAATCTTTGTAGGTGTTCCACGGTATGTTTAAGACGGGTGACAATGCCATCGATTTTCGGTAAGAAAGTTTCTGTAAAAAGAGCAATTCGCATAGAGAAAACAAGGTTAAGTAATAATTAAGGACAAGCTTTTTTTGAGATAGCTAGGAATAATTACTGAATTTCTCAAGGCAATTAACTCCCCAATTAATCATAGATCAGAAAGGCCAAAGGTTTTAATCACTCGATCGCTACCTTCGATAACCACCGTCGCTCGATAATTATCGCCGATTGCCGCTGTCCATAATTGCCATTCCCCCGCCACATTGTCTAATTTTAAGGGATTGAGGCCCACTTCCACTCGATCGAGTCCCCCGCTAATTCCCGTTCCCAGTGCCTTTAAATAAGCCTCTTTTGCCGTCCATAACTGAAAAAATAGCTTTTCCTTCTCTGCGGACTTTTCAACAAGCTCGTGTTCCCTAGCACAAAAAAACCTTTTTGTCAAGCTATCTAAATCTTTCACCTCGCGCATTTTCTCTAAATCTACCCCGATGCGAGCGGTTAAAGTCAAGCCACAGATGGCCATCTCCTCGGAATGGGAGAGATTAAACTGCAATTGGTAGTTAATACTCGGTTTTCCCCGTTCGCTGTAGATAAACTCGATTTTTTCGGGACTTATCGCCAAATATGACCCTAAAATCTCCCGTAAACAACCCCTCGCCACCAAAAAACGCCGCTTGTGTTGGGGAAAATGGTAACGATTAGCTCTAATTATTTCATCTTCCGAGAGCAAAGAAGCCAGTTTTTCTAGTCTATCCCCAGAGGGATCGAGACTGATAAAATAGAGATGAACCTCATCGGTAGATATAAACATTAAACTCAGAAGCGATCAAATAATTAATTATCGGTAAATTTTACCGTAAAATGAGAATTGCCGACTCAAGAATTTATCCACCTTCTAACTCTTGACTTTGCAGCACACCTATGAACTTTTTTCATACTGAAGACCATCTCCAACAGTTCGGTACAGATATTTTAGAAACAACTTGGCGAGCATTTCCCCAATTAGCTCAAGAACAAATTGCCCTAACTTGGATAGTATATGATCCTCCCGTTGTCGTCAACACGGGGGGAGCAATTTCTCACGAAGAATTCTGGAAATATTCACCCCGCGGATTTAGTTATCGCGGACAAGAAAGAACCTATCCTGCCAGTTTAGTGAAATTATTTTATTTAGTAGCAATTCATGAGTGGTTAGAGGGGGGAATGATTCCCGAAAGCACGGAATTAAATCGCGCCATTCGTGACATGATTGTTGACTCTAGTAATGATGCTACCAGTTTAGTTGTAGATCTGGTTACAGGAACCACTAGCGGTCCAGAAATTGCCGCCGGTCCCTTTGAAACTTGGAAGCAACAACGCAACATAGTTAATCGTTATTTTCAATCCTTGAATTGGCCAGAATTAGCGACAATTAACGTTAATCAAAAAACTTGGTCTGATGGTCCCTATGGACGTGAACGCGCTTTTTTAGGGGAATTAATGGAGAATCGCAATATGTTAACTAGCAATGCAGTGGCGCGTTTAATTCATACTATTATCGGGGGGATTGCGGTTTCTTCCCAACGTTCCCAGATGATGATGTCTTTACTAAAACGAAGTCTTAATCCTGCTGATTGGACAAGTCAAGGAGATGAGACACAAATTTTAGGATTTTTGGGACAGGGATTACCAGAAAATAGTCAAATTTGGTCAAAAGCTGGTTGGACAAGTCAAGTACGTCACGATGCAGCCTATATTGAAATTCCCCATCATACTCCCTATCTCTTGGTGGTATTTACCGAGGGAAAAGATAACAGTCAAAATCGCTCAATTTTACCTTTTATTTCCCAGAAAGTAGCCGAGAAAATTATGCAGCTCCATTAATTTAACCTGTGGGTAGGATGGTTTTCTCTGTCATTGTCAAAAGTGCTAGATAAACATCCTACTGCCATAGATATGTATATGTAAATTTACTCATGTGCATCTCAATATACAGCTTTTCTGGGATAGATTGGGTTTGTTCTTGCAGCTGAAATACTTGATTAAGTTTACTCTGTGCTTTACCTTGACGGGAAGGGCTGTCATCATTTAAACTAACAATAAGTTATTTTTAAGTATTTCCTCAAATATGTGACTTTCAATCCTCGCCATTGTCATAACGAAAGGGAAGTGGAGAGTAAACTAATTGTTCAGTATTTACTCCCCAAACTAGGCTACAATGCCGAACATTGGTATCAACAAGTTAGCTTCGGTAAAGTCCGCTTAGATTTCCTTGTTTCCGCTCAAAAACCTATCAATAAAAGGCAGTTTTTTGCCTCTCACTGTCTAATTATCGAGGCTAAAAACCCCAGAGAAAAGCTCATCAATCATCGTCACCGTTTAGGCTATTATCTCAACTACTTTAAAGTGCAGTGGGGATTATTAACCAACGGTGATGAGATTCAACTTTATCGAAGAAAACCCGATAAAATTTATTTAGTTTTTAGATGTTCTGGGTTAGAAATTGCCTCTCACTTAGAACAGTTAAAATCTCTGATTGGCTACGAAACTTTATCCCTGGGTATTCCACCGCTTAATTCTCCAACAATCAACAACAAAAATCCCATGAAAACCATCGCAATTTATCATCATAAAGGTGGTGTTGGTAAAACCACCGTCGCTACCAATCTAGCGGCAGCCTTGAGTAAAAAAGGCAAGCGAGTATTATTGATTGATATTGATGCTCAAGCTAATAGTACCTTTGCCGTTGGTTTAATTAAGTTTCAATTCGATGATGACGATGATTTAAAAGATAAAAATGTCTTTCATTTACTAGATAACAGTAACCGCATTTTTATTGAGAATATTGTCAGAAAGTCTCAAGGATTCAATCATCCAGAAATTGATGTTATTCCCTCTCACATATCTTTAATTGCTAACCAAGCTAAAATTAAAGATAATGCGGCGGTATTTGCTAGATTGGCCAGAAAATTAGAGAAAGTAAAGGATCAATATGATATTGTAATTATTGATGCACCTCCCGCACTTGATTTATATGCACGCATTGCTTTAATTGCAGCTGATTATCTGATAATTCCTTCAGATCTTAAACCATTTTCTAATCAAGGATTAGATAGCGTTAAAAACTTTGTTCAAGAAGAAATCAATGAAAGTCGTGGAGATTTGGGTAAACCAACCCTACAAATTTTAGGCGTTTTACCTTCCAAAATTTCCACCCATGCTCAATACTTAAGATTTAATTTTCCCAAACAAAAACAAGTGATTCCAGACAAATATAATTTACCCTTGATGGAATCAACTATCTCGGAAAGAATGCCTTTATCTCGCTGTATAAATCAATACGTTACCGTGGGAGATTTAGAAATTCCTGCTCCCCAATCTATAATTGATTATGCTGAACATAAAAGCGATGCGGGAGTATCAGCATCAGAATTTGAAGCCTTAGCAATCGAAGTTTTAGCGAAAATAGGAGTTAAATAAATGTGTAAATTTTTACGAGTCGATATTACTGATATTAATCCTTCTGTTCCCAGAGAAACCTTCTCTGAAACTGAATTAGAAAATTTAGCCAATCTTATTATTGAAATGGGTGGACTTATTCGCCCTGTTATTCTCAAAAAAGCTGATAATAAAAAAGTTGATGAACGTTATAATATTATCAGTGGAGATTTAGAATATTATGCTTCTGTCATCGCTAATCAGAAAGTTCCTGACATCGAGATGATTAACGCTTTTGTAGTTGATAAAGAAGCGGAGAATATCGCTTTACAGCAAATCCAGTTATTATCTCCTTCTCCTAGGTTAATTACCACGCCTGAAAAAACAGATAATCCTCTAGAATTGAGGATGAGTAATCTTGAAAAACGATTAGAAACCCAGTTACAAGCAATCCGAGAGGAGTACCAAAAAGAAATCAAAAGACTGGAAGAAAAAATTATTATTTCTCCTCCTTCTCCTCCTTCTCCTCCTTCTAAGTCGATTTTAGAGCTTTTGAATAGCTGTGATGCTAATCAACTTAAAAAAGTGGGAATTCCACCTGCATCTGTTAATGACTTTCTGAAAAAACGTTCAGAAAAGCCCTTTGATTCTTTGGAAGATGTCCTAAATCGCCCGGTGTCAGGAGTTAAAGAGAAAAGATTAATTAAGCTTATAGATTATTTGTTAATTTCTAATTGATTTTTGTGGGTGTGTTGAGCTACTTTAACACACCCTACCGATGGGTGTTATAATAATGGAATATCAGGAGAAATTGCTGATCCGATAGCGGGCAAAGATTAACTAGAAGACGGGTGAAAAGAGAAAACTTATGACAACTACCCCAGTAATAGCTGCTTCTTTAACAATTCCTCCCCTAGAAAACGGCGATAAATTAACTCGATGGGAATTTGAACGACGTTATCAAGAGATGCCCCATCTCAAAAAAGCGGAATTAATTGAAGGAATTGTTTATATGGCATCTCCCCTCAGATTTGAAAGTCACGCCGAGCCTCATGCTAATATTATCGGATGGTTAGCTCTCTATAAAGCGGCGACTCCAGGTGTTAGATTGGGTGATAATGCCACCGTGAGATTAGATATTGATAACGAACCCCAACCGGATGCCCTATTAAGAATTGACAAGGGAGGACAATCAACAATTAGTCAAGATGATTATGTAGAAGGCGCGCCGGAATTAATTGTCGAAATTGCCGCTTCTAGTGCTTCCTACGATGTTCATCAAAAATTAAATGTTTACCGTCGCAATCAAGTCCAAGAATATCTAGTCTGGAGGTTTTATGAACAAGAAATTGATTGGTTTCGACTACAGGCAGGAGAATATATTAAACTAGAACCCGATAGTGATGGCATAATGCGCTCTCAAATCTTCCCCGGTTTATGGCTAGATAAAAACGCTTTATTAATGGGCGACTTAGGAAAAGTTTTAGTGATTTTGCAGCGGGGGTTAGAAACAGCAGAACATCGAGATTTTGTCAATAAATTAACTGCCAATCACAGCTAGATTGTAAAATTAGATAATTATTCTTGATCCACTGTCCTATAATTACAGAAAGAGTATTTTTGACTTGAATTTGTTCTTAACTGTACCCCCGTTTTACCCCAATAATCTCGCCCCTGATAATCTTCTCATCACCTTACTTTATGTCAAATCTAATCCTTTTCTGGCATCGTCGCGATTTACGTCTCTCGGATAATATTGGACTGAGTAAAGCTAGGGAGCGCAGTCCGAAAATTATCGGGGTTTTCTGCCTCGATCCTGCTATTTTAGAAGGGGATGATATCGCCCCGGCTAGGGTTGCCTATCTCCTCGGTTGTCTAGAGGAATTAGAAAAAAATTATCGCCAAAAAGGTAGTCAATTACTGATTATTCGCGGCAACCCCAGTCAAACACTGGTCAATTTAGCCAGCAATTTATCGGCAAAAGCAGTTTTTTTTAACCTCGATATCGAACCCTACGCGCGTCAACGGGATCAACAGGTAATCGCCGCTTTACAAACAAAAGGAATTGAAGTAGAAACTTTCTGGGATCAACTTCTCCACGCCCCCGGACAAGTCCTCACCCTCTCAAAAAGTCCCTACACCGTATATACTCCTTTTTGGAAAAATTGGAGCCAATTAGCCAAAGCCAGCCCCAAAACCCTAGAAAACCTGCAAGGATTAGACGAAAATGAGGGGGAGAAACTCGCAGAAACTATTAACTTACCAACCCTAGAAAATTTAGGTTTTACTTGGCAAAATCCCTTACCCCTCACCCCCGGAGAAAAAGCCGCTACTAGCAGATTAGAAGAATTTTGTCAAGGGGTTATTAACAATTATCAAGAAGATCGTAACTTCCCCGCTTTCGATGGGACCTCGCGCTTGAGTGCCGCTTTAAAATTTGGGGCGATTGGCATCCGCACAATTTGGACGGCAACCCTAGAATTATTAGAAAATTGCCGGGCAGAGGAAGCAAAAAATAGTATTATCACTTGGCAGCAAGAGTTAGCTTGGCGGGAATTTTACCAGCATTGTCTCTATTTTTTCCCAGAATTGGCGGTCGGTGCTTATAGAAAAGAATTTCGTCATTTTCCTTGGCAGGATAACGAAGAACATTTTCAAGCTTGGTGCCAGGGAAAAACCGGCTATCCGATCGTTGACGCGGCCATGCGACAATTAAATGAAACGGGATGGATGCACAATCGTTGTCGCATGATCGTGGCGAGTTTTTTAACCAAAGATTTAATTATTAACTGGCAAAAAGGCGAAAAATACTTCATGCAGAAACTTTTTGATGGCGATTTAGCCGCTAATAATGGTGGTTGGCAGTGGAGTGCGTCTAGTGGCATGGATCCGAAACCTTTAAGAATTTTTAATCCCGCTAGTCAGACACAAAAATTCGATCTGGAAGGGGAATATATTCGTCAGTGGTTGCCGGAATTAGCCTCCGTAGATACGGAATATCTAGTAACTGGGAAAATCCCCCGTTTAGAAAGACATCGTTGTGGTTATCCTGAGCCAATTGTCGATCATAATCAACAACAAAAAGAGTTCAAACGACTCTATAGCAATCAGAAGCCAAAACAATAACTAGGGTTTGTGGCAAAAAGTTTTTAGTGGGGACAGGGTGACAGGGTAACCATAAGGGTGCATCTCATTTTTGTAAATCTACTAATTTGGGATTTTTCAGGGGAAACTTTCTCCTAAAATTGGGGGTTACTTTCGGTTTTATTACTCAATCCAAGCTTTTGGGGGGTTCTACCCCCCAAACCCCCCGTTGGGGGCGTGGCGCCGCCCCCAAACCCCCCGCGCATTAGCTTTTCGGTGGGATGCTTACACGCGATTGTTCATATTTTTATACTAATTTAAGAGTCACTGATAATTGCTGATTCTCGGTATTTCTGCAAATGTGGGATGCACTCAACCCTAACTAAAGGGACGGTAAAACTAGCTACTTTTGACCGGCTTTAATCCGGTTCCAAACATCCTCTAAACTTAGATATAACACAGGCACAACAATTAAACTCAACAGGGAAGAAGTGACTAAACCTCCCACAATTACCATCGCCATGGGTTGCCGCAATTCCGCACCAGTACCCAATCCCAAAGCGATCGGAATCATGCCTAAAATTGTCGAACAAGTGGTCATTAAAATCGGTCTTAACCTAATCATTCCCGTTTCTAACACCGCTTCCTCCCGACTCCAACCCTGTTGACGCAATTGGTTAGTATAATCCAGCAATAACACAGCGTTTTTATCGAGTAATCCCAAGAGGAAGATAAACCCGATCAGAGAAATCATACTAAACTCACTACCCGTTATCAATAACCCCAACATTGCCCCCACAATCGCTAAAGGTAAACATAAAGCGATGACGATAGTTTCTAGCAGTCTTCTGAATAATAACCATAAAACTCCTAACATTAAAATCGTCGCTAGGATTAAAGTGCGACCAAAACTGCCCAAAACATCGCTACTTTGAGAAGAAGTACCCCAACGCTGTAAAGTTATCCCTTCCGGTAAAGGAATCCCTTCAATTTTAATCGCCGCATCTTCTAAGCCTAAATCCGGACTGAGATTAGCACTGAGAAAAATCGCCTGTTGACCATTTAAACGCTCGATCGCCAAAAAATCCCCCCGATCATTTAATCTAGATGATAGGGAAATATCCTTCAAACCGGCGATTTTAGCGGCCTCAACCCGCAATTTCTCGGCACTATCGCGCAATAGTGGCAAATTATCGCTTTTAATCGCAATTTGGATCGGCTTTTCCGCTTCCGTCTGCACAAAAGGAATGTCCTCGACACTGACATTCACCCCTCTAATTGTCGGTAAAATTTGCCGAATCCGTTGCTGCACGGCGCTGGTGTGAGATTTACGATCGCCCTTCAGTTTAACGTGAATTTTGCCACGATTCGGCTCACCGCGTAAACCGGCGATCAGAAAAGTCGATTCCACTTCCCCATCCCCCAAAATCGGCGCTTCTAATTTGCTGCCATCCCGGACAGTGCGACGCAGGAGAAAACTTTCGGGAGAACTCGCTAACTGAGAAATCCAAGCGAAACTATCAGTAGAACTCTTAGCCGTCGGTTTATTAGGGCTAATTTGCGTTATTTTCGGCAAAGGAGACGTATAAACTAGATTAAACTCGCCGCGATCGAGTCGGGGAATAAATCCCCTAGAAATAAAAGGAATCAGGGCAATACCCGCCAAAAAGGTAATTAGGGCAATAGTAATGACCAGCAAACGATGACGTAATGACCAGTTTAAGAGCCGTCGATAGGCGTTCTCAATCGGTCGCTTTTGTTTCGTCATTTTTGCCCGTGCCTGCGGTTTCAGCCAATATACTGCCAAAACTGGCGATAAAGTTCTGGCGATCAACAGAGAAAAAATCACCGCAGCCGAGACAGTTACACCGAAGGGTTGGAAAAACTGCCCCACCGCACCCCCCATAAAAGCGACGGGTATAAACACGGCAACAATGGTTAAGGTGGAGGCGGTGACAGCTAATCCGATCTCCCTTGTCCCCTTGAGTGCCGCATTTTTCGGGGTTTCCCCCGCATCGATTAAACGGGAAATATTCTCCACATCAACGATCGCATCATCCACGACAATGCCAATCACCAAAGCGAGAGCCAGCAGCGTCAGGGTTTCCAGATTAAACCCATAGATGGCCATGATAATGAAAGTCCCCAAAAGAGATAGGGGGATAACCAGAGCAGAAATGACCGTAGCCGCGAAACTGCCTAAAAATATCAATATAACCAGCACTGACAGCAAAACTGCCAAAAGTAAATCATCGATCGTGCCTTGTAGGGCAGCGCGAATATATTCCGCTTGGGTTTCAGCTAAAATTATCTTGACATCGGGCAGTTTTTGTGCTATGTCTTTAACCAGTTTTTCTGCTTGAGCGGCCAGATCGAGACTATTGGCTGCACCTTTTTTGATTACCTGCACTGCGATCGCCTCTTGGCCGTTAAAGCGCACCAGCGTGGGCAATGGTCGGGTTAAGCTTTTATGGGGATTATCTTCTCTAACTGTACCTTGACCGAGTAAATTAACTTTAGCCGTACCAGGGAGAGCTTTTAAGGGCGGAATTAAATTATCTTGGGCGATTTGGCTTAATTCTTCTAGGGTTTTCTGCTCACTCACCAGCGTATATGTAACTGTTGCCGACTCATTTAAATCAACGGGGATAACTTCCGTAGTAGCTTGAGGGGGTAAAGGGACTTGCGAGATAGTCTGTTTAACTGCTGCGGTGGCTTTGTCTAAATTTGTGCCAATTTTAAAGAAAATGCTGATTACTGACTGTCCGGGGCCAGTAGTCGAGGAAACATCGCGACAACCGGGGAGAGAGAAAAGGGGATTTTCTAGGGGTTTAGTTAATTGCTGTTCCGTGGTGATAGCAGTAGCTAAATCCGCTTGAGCGTTAATTATTACGACTGGAAAGCTGATATCGGGGAAAAGAGCGTATTTTAGGGAACTAAAAGCCAAAATTCCCGCCACGGCCACCGCTAACCAGAAAGCAATGGTTAACCTCGGCGCATTAATCGCTATTCGAGAGATATTCAGACGTTCTCGCCATGATTCTTTCATCTTTTGATCATCTCTCATAAGTGGGGAGTGGGGAGTGGGGTGTGGGGTGTGGGGTGTGGGGTGTGGGGTGTAGGGTTTTAGGGTTTTAGGGTTTTAGGGTTTTAGTGGAAATTACTCTATCTCCCCATTACCCTATTCCCCCATTTTCCTATCCCCTTCTCACTGATAACTGATAACTGATAACTGATAACTGATAACTGATAACTGATAACTGATAACTGATAACTGATAACTGATAACTGATAACTGATAACTGATAACTGATAACTGATAACTGATAACTGATAACTGATAACT
>NZ_JBHFLL010000012.1:0-5912 GCF_041928595.1 Microcystis sp. BLCC-F209 | reverse complement strand
TCAATCCTTATCTGGCAAGAGATTTAATTGATTAGTTCTCTCTAGAGCGAAAACAGTTGACAAAAATAGCAGCAATGTCTGTCTCTATAAGGGTTTCATTCCTTATAATCCCGTCCATTGCATAACAAAAACCGAAGAGCCCAATTCATAATTCATAATTCATAATTCATAATTCATAATTCCCTAACAACCATACCAAAGCTTTTCTATCTGCCTTGCCAGATCCGATAACTCAGAGCGATCGCTTGTATCCCTTAACAGGGTGACATGGCCTAATTTTCGACCGGGACGGGACTTTTTACCATACCAAAAAACGTGAGCGCCGGGGATTGCCGCTAAAACTGCTCTTTTTTCCCCATAATCGCCGTCACTATCCTCAAAACCCAATAAATTAACCATGACTGCCCCAGCAGATTTTAAGTCCGTGGCTCCGAGGGGCAAATTAGCCACTGCTTGCAGTTGTAGGGCAAATTGGGAGGTAAGACAGGCAGAGAGGCTGTAATGACCAGAATTATGGGTACGGGGAGCGATTTCATTAATCAATACCTCTCCCTGGGGAGTGACAAATAACTCCATCCCGAAAACACCCACCGCCGACAAACTACTTAACAGATGATGGGCGATAGATTCGGTTTGAGCCTGTAATGATTGGTTAAGAGCGGCGGGAGCAATCACCCAGTGACAGACTTGTTCCTCTTGATAGGTTTCCACCACGGGATAGGTGACGATTTCCCCGGTTAATCCCCTAGCGGCAACGATGGCTAATTCTCGCTCGTAGGGAATATAAGCTTCTAACATCAAGTCAAGACGCTCTAATTGCGGCTTTTTGGCGTTTAATTCTTCAGCAGTGCGGATAATAAAGGTTCCTTGACCATCATAACCGTGTCGTCGCGCTTTCAGCACTAGCGGAAAAGGATAATTTTCTAGTTGGGATAAATTATCTATCGCCCAAAAATCAGGCACAGGCAACCCTAGGGAGCGTAAATAACATCTTTGCTCGTATTTATCCAATAGGGGGCGCAGATTTGCCAAACTAGGATAGAATTTAACTCCTGTGGCCGCTAATTCTTCTAGGGCATCTAAATTAACAAACTCATTTTCAAAAGTGATCAGATCACAATGTTGAGCTAGTTTTTTTGTGCCTTCCACGTCAGCTATTTCCGCAAAGACAACCCCGTCAGCTAAAGCAACGGCGGGATCATCGGGGTGTGGTGTTTGTACAATTAGAGAAATGCCTAATTTCTTGGCTTCCTGTGCCATCATCCAAGCTAATTGTCCACCACCAATAACACCAACCCTTGTTTGCATCATTGATCACATCCTAAAGATTCCGGGGTAGAGACGCCGGTTTTTGAGTTGACACCCTCGGCTCTTTCACAGAGATTTTTGATTTGTTGAGCGTCAAGCACGGCAAAACTAAAATCAGCACCGTTGATATTGACTCCCTCGAAAATGGTGCGCAGCATGATCGCTTCGGCAAAAATGGCATCGCTTAAATCGGAATTTTTAAAGGTACTCAGATAGGCTAATCCATTGGTTAAGTCCGCCCCATGAAAGTTGCCTTCGATGATAGAGGCTCCGTTAAACACTGCCCCGCGCAAATCGGCAGAGCTAAAGTTAGAATCTTGCAGATTAACGTTAGTAAATTGGGCAGATTGCAAATTTTGTCCTGAAAAATCCTTTCCTGTCAGATTCTGGTTTTCATAACTGGCATTGGCTCCTGTGACAGCAGCAGAACTGGCAGCTAAGGCATTGACAGGAGATAGGATAAATAGTAAGGCAAAAAAAGCGATCGCTAGTCGAAAGATAGTCTTCATTGGCGGAAAATTCCATCAGTGGGCATTCTTGATTTTATAGCAGTAAGTCATCAGCCGTCAGCTTTTCACCGGCCGCGAGAAATTGCTGGCACACAAACCTTTATAATGGCTGTCTAGGCTTATACTGCCATGCAATTTGGTCTAAACAAAAATATTTAAGCCACAGGCCCTCAGCTTTCAGTTAAATAAAGTAAAAGACAAAAGTTAATTAATTTTCTCTCTCCTGACTCCTATTTCTAAGGACAATTTCTGATTTATACAAGAGGTTTGATGGATACACCGCAACTTTTATTCAATGGTTTAGCCGTCGGCAGTATTATTGCTCTGGCTGCCGTCGGGTTAACCCTTACCTGTGGCATTTTGCGTCTGTCTAATTTTGCCCACGGCGATTTTATGACTTTGGGTGCTTACATAACTTGGGTGGTAAATGCTCAAGGGATTAATCTCTGGTTAGCGATGCTGGTGGGGGCAGCAGTGACAGCTATTGCCATGCTCATTGCCGAGAGATTATTATGGAAACCTATGCGCGATCGACGGGCCGATTCTACCACTTTAATTATTATTTCGATCGGTTTGGCTTTATTTCTTCGCAATGGTATTTTAATGATCTGGGGCGGCAGTAATCAACGCTACGATCTGCCTGTGATGACCGCTACAGAAATTTTTGGGATTAAAGTAGCTTTTGATCGCTTGTTAGTCATTGGTTTGGCAATTATAGTTATTATTGCCCTCCATTTGTTATTACAAAAAACCAAAATCGGTAAGGCGATGCGCGCCGTAGCTGACAGCACCGATTTAGCTAGAGTAACCGGAATTAACGTCGAATGGGTTGTTTTCTGGACATGGATAATTACGGGAGTTTTAACTGCTTTAGCCGGAGGGATGTTCGGGTTAATTACTGGGGGAGTGCGTCCCAATATGGGCTGGTTTTTAATCTTACCCATGTTTGCGTCCGTGATTTTAGGTGGTATTGGTAATCCCTACGGAGCGATTGCTGGGGCTTTAATTATTGGTTTTGCCCAAGAAATTAGTGTCCCCTTAATTGGTTCCAATTATAAATTAGGCGTGGCTTTATTAATTATGATCTTGCTGTTATTATTCCGTCCTCAAGGTTTATTTAAAGGCACGGTTTAACAGTTATCAGTTATCAGTTATCAGTTATCAGTTATCAGTTATCAGATGTAAGTTTTAAGTTATTTATTTATTTATTTATCTTCATCTTTATCCCTGTTTACTGTTTACTGGACGGCTACGCCGTGCCTTTGGCAACACTGAAAAGCCCAATCTTTAATCCTGAATATATTCTTCCCCGGTGATTAAAGCGTATTCAGCGCGGGTAAATTCTCGACCTAAATAAGCAGCATGATCGAACATAGTAATCGGACAAGGTTGGGTTTCTTCGATCACTTTGACGGCTAATTCTTTGGCAGTCCTGGCGGTGTAAATAGTCTCAGGATTGCGATCAAGTTTTTGCCTAACACCGATAACTTTTCCCGTTTCTGGATCGACGGCTAAACCTTTTTCGTTGATAATATTGCTGTAATGTTTGGCACAGATTAACCCTGCTTCTCGGTCGAGATAAATAATAAAATATCCTGCGGGATCGAGAGCGATCGGACGTTTGGAAAGTTGATGATCAATAGCCGTGATTTGGGATTTTAATTCGCTCATTTTCTTGACAAAATTACTTAAATATGTAGTTGAAAGCAAGAGCAAATTATATCACATACCATCATCCTTTTTCTAGAGTATTTTGTCGAGATAAGCCCTATTTTCTGTGAGCAAATCGGCTCTGTTATTCTTTGTGTGATAAGTTTAACTTATATAGTAGTGATCGATCTTTGTGTCCTCTGTGTCTCTGTGGTTCCTTCCACTCACTCGCCCGCAGGACTGTATCTTAGAATACATTTTACCCACCAAACCTAAGAGAGCGGCGCCCCTAATCTCAGGTCGAAAAATAACAGGCTGATAGCTTAATGCTATAAATTTTCTTCCACCAAAGCCTCGACCCGTCCTGTTTTGACCGCTTCCACCAAAGCGGCGTGATCTTGTTCTGTCTGCTCGGCATAAGCGATCGCAAATTCGCCCATCGCTAGATCGAACTGATCTCCTTTCCCCAAATAACCGCTAATGGTGGCCGCATCTCCAGATTTAGCGTGGGCGCGGGCCAAGGTCCAGCCACAGAACTCGGCGTAGCGTTGCAGTTGGACGGCCGATACTCCCTCAATGGGTAGGGAAAACTTCATATCCCGCAGTTGCCGTAAATAGAAGTTATTGCCCCGTCTTCCCTGGGTCCAGCCTAAAAATATGTCGCTAGAGGATTGCATCAATCTCTGGCCTGTAACCACCCGTTGTCCCTGATTTTCATACTGGCTCTTGGCGGTATAGGGTTCGAGAACCGAAGGGCAAGCCTCCTTAACTTGTAGGATGAGGGGATGGTTATCTTCCGAGAACAATAGGGCGATATAACATCTGGTGCCGACACTACCAATGCCCACCACTTTCAGGGCAAAGTCCTCTAACTGGTAGCGATCGAACAGGACCCGGCGTTCCTCCGGCAGGGATTGGCGATAGTCTTCCAGACCCTCACGCACGAGAGTCTCCCAATCCGGTTCGTTGACATGGTAGAGAATGGGCGGCTGATCGACAAAGCGATTGCGTCCCCCGCTTTGGGTGACGATCTTGGGGTAGAGATGTTCGATGATGCGCTCGCGGGCCTTTGTCATCATCTGTTCCCGTATCTTGCGTGTCTTTTCGTCGGGAGCCATCTCGAGCACCTGTTCTACTCCTATGCGCGTGTACCATACCTCTAAGGGACTGAGGCGAGAATATTCCCGCAGGTGTTCCCGATAGGAACGAGTGCAATCGATCGCCGCTGCCTTCGATTCTCGATCGGATAGATCGCTATCCCTGCCGGCGATGACAAAGCTGACCACCAGACGCTTGAGATCCCATTCCCAAGGTGCGGGCAGGGTTTCGTCGAAATCGTTAATATCGAAGACTAAATTGCGTTCGGGGGTGGCAAAAAATCCGAAGTTCAACAGGTGGCAATCTCCGCAGGCCTGCACGATAATGTCAGTTTTGGGAGTGGTGGCCAGATCGTAGGCCATCAAAGCAGCGGAACCGCGCAGAAAGGTAAAGGGACTCCGCAACATTCGCCCGTAGCGGATGGGAATCAATTCCTGTAATCGCCCTCGATTTGATGCTTCGATGATCTCGATCGGCTCTCGACCAGCTGCGGGGGGTTGCCAGATAGCGTGGCGAGAACGCGGCAATCGCTCCCGCAGGGATTTACCCATCTGGATGCGTTCTTCCCGTGAACGGAATCGAGCTTGAGAGGGTGACCGGATAGGGGTTTCTATTTGGTGGTTCATAACGACTTTTTCCCCTGAATGAGATTACATCCCTTGCTGTTAGATGACTAAATGAATACAAGCAATAGGAAATAGATAAGTCAATAGTGATGGTTCCCCTTCTGGGATAACTTTCTAACATTTCCCCCTTTAGAGATAGCTTCTGATGCTCGGTTCAACAATTAATCTTCACTCGTTTCTTATCTGGGGAAGATCAACATCATCGATGATCGATTTTTTCTGAAATGGCTATCTCTTAAATTTGCTTAACTTTTAGCCCAATGGCAGCCCTACTATCTCGATTATATCTTGCTCAAAAATTGCCAGTGGAATAATCGTAACAAAATTTTATCTAATGGTCAGCCTTCAGCCAGGAGCTAAAATCTGGCTCTTTTGTCGGGAAAAGGGGTCTTATTCTGGGTTAAAGGTGAAAATTTTCTCCTTGGCCCAGTTCTGTAGGAAGTTTTCTGTTTATTTTTTTGGGTGATGATTTGGTAGTATTAGTTTAGGTCTGTGAACCGAGAATTTACCCCTAGATTGTCTAGAAATGAGCGATGAAAGTGTCAATCTTGAGCAGGGGATGATGGGGGTGGGTTACGATGTTGACATCCTCGCCGCCCTAAAAGTGCGGCGATTCCTAAACCTCACGATTTAAGTTTCTGCTTCCACCACCGTCGCATACCACAGTTAAAAAACCATGTACTGTCTTACACAGAGTCCACAGACTTTCGCCCCATTTCAG